>JBARRZ010000018.1:0-3778 GCA_049644465.1 Limnothrix sp. | reverse complement strand
CCCTAAGGCTTCTGCGTACTTCCCTAATGCCACTTTATATTCGTTGCGATCGCTGTGAAAAATCCCAAAATTATTGAGAATCGTAGCAACGTAGGGCAGATATAATTGAGGCTTGCTCGCCGCTAATTGCCGATATTTCTCTAAGGCTTCTGCAAATAAAGGTGATGCTTTTATAGACTGATTATGTTTTGTTAGAAAAAGCGCATATTCAAACAAAATCTCTGCTGTTCTAGTTGCCCGTAACGCCCCATCGAAGTATTCACAGACCCTCTCAAGCCAATCTTTTTTATCGTAGAAAGTCGCCCACAGCCGTGCCTTAATCAGAAACTCATTGGCAATCTGTGTTTTACTCGCCTGAATCTGTGTTTGTTCTAATTGCTGTTCGTAATTGAAGAGTTTATCGAGATCGGTATTAATATCCTTTGCCTTAAGGATTGCATCCGCCTCTCGAAATTGCCCCAACTCAAAATATACTTTTGCCTGCTTTAGCCGTTCCGTACAAATCTCGATTTTCGTAAAAGTTTCGTATAACTGAAATACCGCTTCTTTGAACTGTTTGAGTTGTTTAAGCAGTTGCTGTAGTTCACCATCCGCTTTGATCGCCTTTTCCATTCTTCCGACTTTTTGAAAGGTCTTTAGAGCTTCACATTTTTCATCAGTGCGTTGTTTAAGATTTTGATAAGCCAGCGATTGATTTAGAAAAGCCGCATTCTCAATATTGTTGATGTCATAAATTTTCTTTGCTGTCACTGCCTGTGTCCAAATGAATGAATCTAAAATCCTGCCTTGGAGGGAGGCTTTTCACAACACTAACCGAACTCAGCTCGATTGATCATGTTGATATTGTAAATTTTATAATTATCCGCATTCTACGCCAGTAAAGCGAAAATGGAATCAGGCGATCGCCTTTCTGTATTCACTCTGTAAACCCATCACCGACATCGCATCTAGAAAATCTTCTCAAATATCAAGGTGCAAAAAACTCTCTCATCAGCTTTTCGTTTGCACTAATATCATTTAAATCATGTAAAAAACTCGGACTGAAGTGTTTTGCTACTTGAGAAAAAGAAAAAATGAGATAAAAAGCTGTTTAAAGATCAGGGAAATTATTTATTATTAGATGCCGTAAAGCTGCAATCAGTGATTAATTAAAGAAAGCATTTTCTGCCGTTTTAGTGTTTTGAAGAAGACTAAATTTACCGAGATTATTTGACTGAGACAAATTGGGAATACTTGATCCATCTCAGTTATTATGTAAGTAGGCATTCTTAATTAATGAATAGCCTCGAAAAAATCTGACTTGTCGTCATGAAGCTCAAAAAAGCTTTTACTAAACAAAAACTATGATTAAAAAGTCGGATTTTATTTTAAACTCTTACATGCAACGCAATGATCTGAGAGCGGCTTTCCAGATTCTCAACACAATTATCCCCTATCTTCTTTTGTGGATTTTAGCTGTTAAAGTTGCACCAATTTCTTTGTGGTTTTTACCGCCTATTATTGTCTTATTAGTTTTATTCTCACTTCGCTGTTTTTCCTTAATGCACGATTGCGGACATTATTCGCTCTTTCGTTCTAAGCGAGTTAATCGAGTTGCCGGTTTTATTTTGGGCCTGATTAATGCGATTCCTTCATACGCTTGGTCACGAGATCATGCTTTTCATCACAAAACAAATGGTGATTGGGAGCAATATCGTGGTGTTGCAGATTTTCTTTCTACCGATGAATTCTCGCAATTAAATTCGTTTGATCAAAAGCTTTATCCCGTGTTGCGTCACCCGATCATGATGTTTCCGGGAGGTTTTTTCTACCTTGCTATTAAGCCAAGACTTGAGTTAATCATGGGTGTTTATGATTTTCTTCGCTATTTGTTAGTTTCTCTGGGAGAGAATAAAAGTCTAAGTTTCAAAAAGACCGTTTCTGCTCACAGATCAAAGATTTGGCAATCAAAAGCAGAATTCTGGGATTTGTTGCTCAATAATATCTGTGTAATTAGTATTTGTACTTTCCTTGGCTATCAGATAGGTTTTGGCTTGTTTTTTAGTATTTATTCAATCACGTTAATGTTTTCCGCTGCAATCTTTATTTCAATATTTTTTGTACAACATATTTTTGAAGGGACTTATGCGCATAAGACAGAGGAATGGGATTATCTGCAAGGTGCAATTGAAGGAAGTAGCTATTTGAAATTACCAGCAATTTTGAATTGGTTTACTGCTGATATTGGCTATCACAATATTCATCATCTTTCTGAAAGGATTCCCAATTATAATCTTAGAGCTTGTCATCATGAAAACAGCGAATTACTTTCAAATGTGAAAACGCTATACATGAGGGATATGCTTGCTTGTTCCAAATTCATTTTGTGGGACTCTGAAACGAATCATTTGATTCCTGTTTCAGCATTCGGACAAGCAAATTGATAATGCTTGTTTGTCGGCAGAGATTTTTTAGAAAGCTGTGTGGATTAATATTTAATTGTTAGGCAACTGAACCTCGTTTGCGAGTTTCTTTGTAGGAAATGCCGACATTTCTTAATCCAGCTTTGAGCATTTGTTGTTCGAGTAATGAGAAAAATCTAGCGCGATCGCCACTCCTGATGACAGCTTGATTATGGGCTTCGGCGATCGCCACCGGGTAGCCGAATCCTTTATTAACTTGACCGAGCATAATCCCCAGCGACTGATCCAATAACGCCAGATCCTCAGTGAGCCAAAACGGCATCTCGACGCGGGCGATCTCTGTGCCCACGTGGACATAACAAAAACAGACTTGCTCTTCTGGCGGATACCACTGCAAAATGCGCGACTGACTACGCCACAGCCCACTGCGTTCGCCCGGCTTCAGACGCGATTCCCACAAGGTACTATCTCGCAACGGCTCAATACTTTGACAAGGTAATTTATCACGAAATTCTGGGCGGCGATCGCCACTTTCTTGATCAATACAATGCGTCGAGCAATCGGGCATTTCGTGAGGACAAGCCTGCAATCGCAGAAAATGTACCGCGTCCACACTGCGAGTCGAACTAATATAACCAAACAGAGGAATT
The DNA here is from genome assembly GCA_049644465.1 of Limnothrix sp. Taxonomy (GTDB): domain Bacteria; phylum Cyanobacteriota; class Cyanobacteriia; order Cyanobacteriales; family MRBY01; genus MRBY01. The sequence goes on along the minus strand of JBARRZ010000018.1, from coordinate 726 downwards.
CGCGTTTCTCGTAGCTTTTTCGACGCCTCAAGCACAGGTGTTAAAATTCTCTCCCGTGCCTCCGCAGGAATATTTTCAAGGAACCAATAAACTAGCGAACCATCCACCATCGCTAAATTCGGAATATGCCCATGAGAACCCGGTGGCAATACCCATTTACAAGCCATCTCCGCCAACATTTGCGCTTCCGAAGCTGTCCGACAATAACCCATCCATTCATCCGTACGAATCCCCCATTTGCGAGACTCATACAAATCTTCAGCACGATAAAAAACTTCAGGAATATTGTCTAACAAAGGGTGCAAACTTTGCCCATAATGAAGCATAATTCGCCCAACATTAATTAGATAACAATAGGCAATTTCATGGTGAGAAGGCGCAATTTGAGAACCATCTGTTGCAAAAACGGTGTGAGCTTTTGGCGGCGGTGAAATCATCACGCGAGTATCAATCGGCTCAAGCGGAATCCCATAATTGAAAATTATTTTGTCGCCCCAGTCATCGTGCTGCTGTTGGAGCGTTTTAATATCTTGCTGAGCTTGGTCTAGTAAGACAAAACCTTGATCAATTCGTTCTTTTCCCTCCGTTGCCTGCTGCTTGAGGTGACTTTCCATATCGGGAAACTGTCCCGCCAGTTTGATCAAATCCAGCATGATTTTCGTGTCTTATATCTGCACTGATTATAAAGAAAGACGCGGGGAAGGGGTGACACGGGGAGGGGGTGAC
>JBARRZ010000017.1:0-36493 GCA_049644465.1 Limnothrix sp. | reverse complement strand
ATATGGAGCATTCTCACCCTGTGCAACAGTTGATCCTGAAAAAGATTGCTGAGCTTTTGCATATTCCGCCCCAAGAATTTGTCGGTGCGAAGGATGATTGTGGTGTGCCGACTTATTTGATGCAGTTGAGTCAGATGGCGACGCTTTATGCTCACTTAGCTTCTGGCGATCGCCTCGATTTAGAACGAATTTTGCGGGCAATGACCCACCACCCGACGATGGTTTCCGGCCATGGTGGTTTTGATACTGAGCTGATGCGCCTCTCCGAAGGTGAACTAGTGAGTAAATCTGGCGCTGAAGGCATTCAGTGTATCGGCCGCGTCGGAGAAGGTTTGGGGCTAGCAATCAAAGTCAAAGACGGTGCAAAACGTGCTAAATATGCCGTGGCACTCCATTTGCTGACTCGCCTCGGTTGGATTTCACCAGCGGTATCGGAAAATCTTTCTGAACAGTTTTTATCCCTCAGTCCGTATAAACGCCTCGATGTAGTGGGAGAACTGTCGCTAGTTTAAACAGACGTTAAAAATAAGGGGATGCAGAGAAGAGACTGGCTGATTGATCACTCGAGTGCTCGATTAAACATTGGTTTCAAAGAAAGTACATTGTTATTTATGCTCCTTGTCTCCCCATTCCCCGCGTCCCCCACTCTCCGCGTCTTTGCCTAATTTTTCGCTTCTAGATTTTTGACGAAAGATCTTCTTTCTGGGGGGAAATGCTCTGATCTAGCTGGGATTGCTATGATTTGAGACAGATGAGTTTTAGTTGGGGCGATCGCCTGAATATATGTCTGGAATTAATTTTGAGTATTTTGCTGACGCCGAAAAAAATCGCTCCTTTGAATTGCCCGGCGCAAAACCCCATTACAACCCAGATCGTCCGGGACAAGTCCAACATATTTTTCTCGATCTAGACATCGATATCCCCCAGCGGTCGGTTGATGGTGTTTGTACGATGACTTTGGCGCCAGTACGCGCAGGCATTACCTCTTTGACGCTTGATGCGGTAGATATGGCGATCGCCGCAGTGACTATTACTGGAATCAGCCAGCCCTTTGAATATGACGGTGAAACTCTCGAAATCACGTTGCTGCAACCCACCAGCACTGAACCCGTGAGCGTGGCGATTCAGTACCGTCTCGAAGAACCCCAACGCGGCATTTATTTCATCCAGCCCGACGAGCATTATCCCGACAAGCCAATACAAGTTTGGACACAAGGCGAAGATGAAGACTCTCGTTTTTGGTTTCCCTGCTTCGACTATCCCGGCCAGCTCGCGACTTCTGAATTGAAAGTACGGGTGCAAAAACCTTACCGAGCAATTTCCAACGGCGAGCTGATTAATACGAGTGATCTTGGCGATCGCACGGAATATCACTGGCAGCAAAACGAAATTCATCCATCTTATCTCGTCACTCTCGCTATCGGTGACTTTGCCGAAATTCAAGACGAATGGCAAGGCATCCCCGTACTTTATTACGTCGAAAAAGGACAAGAAGCCGACGGCGATCGCAGCATGGGTAAAACGCCTCAAATGATGGATTTCCTCAGCGAAACCTACGGCTACAAATATCCCTTCCCGAAATATGCCCAAGTCTGCGTCGATGACTTTATTTTCGGCGGCATGGAAAATACTTCCACTACCCTCCTCACCGACCGTTGCCTTTTAGATGAGCGCGCCAGCCTTGATAATCACCGCACCGAAACCCTTGTCCTCCACGAATTAGCCCACCAGTGGTTTGGCGATCTCGTCGTGATTAAACATTGGAGCCACGCTTGGATTAAAGAAGGCATGGCCACCTACGCCGAGGTGCTGTGGACAGACCACGAAAAAGGAAAAGCAGAGTCTGCTTATTATCTGTTGGAGCAAATGCGTAATTATCTTGCGGAGGATAGCAGTCGTTACCGCCGCCCGATTGTGACCCATGTGTATCGCGCACCCATCGAGCTGTACGATCGCCATCTTTACGAAAAAGGCGCTTGTGTTTATCACATGATTCGTACCATTTTAGGTGATGAATTATTTTTCAAATCGATCCGTAATTTTGTTAACAGCCATGCCCACAGAACCGTTGAAACCATTGATCTGCTCCGGGCGATCGAAACATCGACTGGTTTCAATCTAGCTCCCCTGTTTGACCAGTATGTTTTCCGGGGCGGTCATCCTGATTACAGCGTTGCTTACAGTTGGGACAGTGGTAGCAATCTTGCCAAATTGACGGTGAAGCAAACTCAGGCTAAAGACGACGAAAAAGCGTTATTTGATCTAAAAATTCCGGTCGCTTTTGGTTATGTGACAGGCGAAGATGTTGAGCTAAAAACCTTTACTTTCCGACTCAACGAAGCACAACATACTTTTTACTTACCGCTAGAGAAAAAGCCTGATTTTGTCAGTTTTGACGTGGGTAATCATTGGACAAAAACGGTGAAATTGTCCTATCCGATGGCGGAATTGAAGGCGCAATTGGCCCATGATCCAGACCCAATTTCTCGCATCCATGCAGCGGGGGCGATCGCCAAACAGGGCAACCTCGAAGCCGTTAAAACGCTCCAAGCGGCTTTGGTTAAAGAAGCGTTTTGGGGAGTGCGTGTTGAAGTTGTCAAAGCTCTCAGTAAAATTCAGCTCAATCAAGCCGAAGCTGCACTGATGTTGGGTCTTAAAGATAGTCATCCCCGCGTGCGCCGCGCGACCATTGCTGGCCTCAGTAAATTTAAAACAGACAAAAGCTACAAAGCAGTCAAAGCTTGTCTGCTCAAAGGCGACGAGAGCTATTATGTTGAATCGACTGCCGCCCGGGTGCTGGGTTCGATGGTGTCGGTAGGATTAGAAGACAAAGCTGCTGAAACGCGTGATTTGTTGCAGCAAGTGCTGGATACCCGCGCTGGTTGGAATGAGGTGGTGCGTTCTGGGGCGATCGCCGGACTATCCACTATGACAACAGCTCCCGAAGCCGTCGATCAACTGCTTCCCTACACCGAACTTGGTGTACCTCAACCCCTGCGTTTGGCGGCAATCCGTGCCCTCGGCAGTGTGGCGGGTGGTCAAACCACTGACAAGTTAGAAGTGATCCTCAATCGTTTAGAGGCGATCGCCCGCGAAACCTTTTTCCTCACTCAGGTGGCGATCGTCGCAGCCCTTGGACGCATTGAAAATCCTAGAGCCGTTGGTTTGCTGCAAACCCTCGCCAGCCAAGCCCCCGACAAACGCGTACGTCAGCGAGCCGAAGAGACCGTCACCTCATTGCAGAAAAAACTTAGCTCTGATAAAGCGGTGAAATCATTGCGAGACGATTTAAATAAGCTCAAAGATGAAAACAAACAGCTCCAAAGTCGCCTTGCCAAGTTAGAAGCTAAAGACTAAAAGCTTCGGCCAAAATCAATGACGTTCGAACTTTTTGCAAATTCGAGCAGTCTAGAAATCCATAGAGAATTAAAAAAATTTAGGTATTCCAGACTACAGGCGATCGCCAAATACGTAAGCGGCGATCAACGACCTGCTAAACTCTGAGAAAATCTACTTATCAATTCTTTATACTCTAAACTTCCGTGCTAACATCGGGAGTCAAAAAGGCGAAGAGGCCAAAACCTTAACGCCAAAGGTAGAGGAGTACAAGGAGTTTTAACATTCTATGTCCCAATCAAAGTCTGGTGTGTCCCCAAGTTCCAAGATTCGCGTCGGTGTGATCGGTGTCGGTAATATGGGTCAACACCATACCCGTGTCCTGAGCCTGCTCAAAGACGTAGAGCTAATCGGTGTCGCGGATCTCAACGTTGAGCGGGGCTTAGATTTAGCAAGCAAATATCGCATCCGTTACTTTGAGGACTACCACGATTTTTTTCCGCTCGTTGACGCCGTTTGTATCGCTGTCCCCACAAAATTGCACTACAAAGTCGGACTCGAATGTATGGCCGCCGGGCTCCATGTCCTTATCGAAAAGCCCATCGCCGCCAGCATTAAAGAAGCCGAAGATCTGGTTAACGCCGCCGCTAAACATAACGTCATTTTGCAAGTGGGTCATATCGAAAGATTTAATCCCGCTTTTCAAGAACTCAGCAAAGTCTTAAAAACAGAAAAATTATTAGCGATTGAAGCCCACCGCATGAGTCCCTATTCTCAACGGGCAAATGATGTTTCCGTTGTGCTGGATTTGATGATTCACGACATTGATTTGTTGCTAGAAATGGCTGCTTCTCCAGTTGTCCAGCTCACCGCGACAGGCTCCCGCAAAGAAGATTCTAGCCATTTAGACTACGTCACAGCGACGCTCAATTTTGCTAACGGGATTGTGGCAACTTTGACTTCTAGTAAAGTGACTCACCGCAAGATTCGCCGCATTGCCGCTCACTGCCAAAATTCTTTAACGGAAGCGGACTTTCTGAACAACGAGATTGAGATTCACCGCCAAACTACGGCTAATTACACAACTGATTATGGACAAGTTCTATACCGTCAGGATGGCTTAATCGAGCAGGTTTATACCAGTAATATCGAACCTCTGCACGCGGAGCTAGAGCATTTTGTTCACTGTGTGCGCGGCGGCAATCAGCCTTCTGTTGGTGGCGAACAAGCTTTGAAAGCGTTACGTTTAGCGAGTTTAATTGAGCAAAGCGCCCTCGATGGCAAGGTCTGGCAGGAAAAGGATTGGCAATATCAGCATCTGAATAAACCGGATCCTCGCTATGTGCCTGTGAGAATTTCTTAGGATTTTTCTCAAACTAGTTAAGCGATCGCCAGTAGTTTTCGATACCCTAGTAGAGAACTTTGCATTATTAGGCGAAAAAGCCTTTCAAATTATATAACTATGTCTGATCTCAACCGTGGCATCATGAAATTTGACGGCGCTGATAAGCCCGTTGTCGTTGCTGTCTCCGCTGTTATCGTTCTTGGGGCGATCGCCGCGCTTGTCATTTGGGGCTTGAGCACAGCCTACTCCTTCTAATCGCTTATCCACCGTTTATCGTCCTTTACCGCTAATACAAATTGAATTCTTTGCTTGCGATCGCCGAACCCCAGCCCCTTCTCGGAGAAGTTTGGCTTGACCTCGCCGTATTGGTGGTTATGCTTTGTCTCTCCGCATTCTTTGCTGGATCAGAAACCGCTATCACCGCCTTTGACGATCTCAAATTAGAAGGACTGATCAAACGCCAAGGCGATCCCCAAGGAATCTTCAAACTTGTCCTAAAAAATCGCACTAGGTTCATCACCACACTGCTACTGGGCAACAATCTCGTCAACAACTTTTCCGCCATCATCACCAGTAATCTCTTCGCGATCTGGTTAGGTAATGCAGGTCTTGGCGTTGCCACCGCCGTTGTCACAGTCGTGGTCTTAATTTTTGGGGAGATCACCCCCAAATCCCTAGCAATTCTCAATGTGCGATCAACATTTATGTTTGTTGCGCGCCCAATTTATATCATTTCCCAAATCCTTTCTTTTTTCGGCATCATCTACGTCTTTGAGAGCATTACCACCAGAACCATCAAGCTTTTCGAGGGCAAACAAAACAAAAATTCTCCTACCAGCGAAACCTTGACCGAACTGCAACTCATGATCGAGATTCTGGGTGGTAAAGGAAAGCTCGATCTACAACGCCGCCGCATTATGGGCAATGCTCTCCTGCTCGACGAACTGATGGTCAAAGATGTCGTCAAACCGCGCATTGAAATGCAAACTATCGACCATGACGCCACCATTCAAGCACTCATCAACATGTGCCTAGAGACTGGCTATTCTCGTATTCCTGTCCAAGAAGAGTCCAAAGATGACATTATCGGCATTGTTAACCTCAAACAAGCCCTCAAAGCGTTAAACGCATCCACAGAAAATGCCAACACAGTTGCCGTGAGTGCGGCGATGGATACGCCCGTTTATATTCCAGAGACAAAGCGAGTTGCGGATTTGATGAAAGAAATGCTGCAACAAAGATTGCATATTGCCATTGTGGTTGATGAGTATGGTGGCACAGTGGGTTTGGTTACCCTTGAAGATTTGCTGGAGGAACTCGTTGGCGAAATTTATGATGAGAGCGATTTTGCGCCGAATGATTCCCGGATTTCTCCTCGTTCTGTTTGATTTTGATTGGATCTCGGTTCTATTTTCGTGAAAGATTATTTTGTTTCTTGCGGAATTGTAGCTTTATGCTAGGATTGTTAACTGTGAAAACAAATACGTGGGTCGGTGCCCGAGTGGTTAATGGGGGCGGACTGTAAATCCGCTAGCTACGCTTACGCTGGTTCGAATCCAGCTCGGCCCACCATCTTTTCTAGCCCATATGGCTCAGGGGTAGAGCACTCCCTTGGTAAGGGAGAGGTCACGAGTTCAAATCTCGTTATGGGCTCTTTATTTAGGCTAGTTAAGTTGATTTAAATAGAATAATTACTGACAAGGTGTCTGGCTGCAAAATGATTGCAGTTTTTTTGCTTTTAGGGGCGATCTTGGGATTCTTGCTATCGTGCCTTGTTTCTCGTCAGGAGTGCGCATTATGATAGGCAGCAGGTTGTAATTTTTAAAGACTTTTAATTTTTTAAATTTAGAGACATTTTTATTATGGTTTCTATGACGCCAAAAAGTGGTGTGTTGTTATTGTTATCTTGTGTTTGTGCGATCGCCGCTGTTGGGTGCGTATTTGAAATAAGTTCGGGTGAGCCGGATTTGGGCATGACCTACACGAGCCTAATTTTGGCCGCTAGTATTCCACTGACGATTATTTCTTTTATTGTTGCAGTCAAAGACACACGCGCAAATCAAGAAGAATAAACACCAAAACTAAACAAAGTGTTGGCGGATTCTGTAAGCGAAGCCGTTATAAATGAAGATAGAAGCGGCTGTGTCCCTTCTGTCTTTTGTGTTTTTTGGCGAAAATTTTGATGCAAGATCTGGTGATTGTTCGGCAACTGGCCACTGGGGGAACTTCTGCGCCATTATTGCCGGAGCTGAGGTTGGTGGCGGGCGAGGAGTGTGTGATTGGTCGTGAACCGAGTTGTCAGCTGGCGCTGGACGCTCATCTTTATACGATTGTTTCTCGACGTCATGCGGTGATGCGATCGCCGGGTCAGGGGTGGGAAATTGAGGATCTTGGTAGTGCGAATGGTACGTATGTAAACGGCAAATTGGCAGTGCTAAAGGGGTAAGGATAAAGGCTAAAATTTAGAGAAATACTATAGTTTTGATACTTCATTGTCCCAGTTGCCAATCCACCAAAATCGTCAAAAACGGTCGCATCCATAACGGCAAGCAAAACCATAAATGCCGAGACCGTGGTCGCCAATTTATCGAGCATCCTCAGCAGAAAATCATCTCCCCTGAAACCAAGCAATTCATTAACAAACTCCTCTTGGAAAAGATTCCTCTCGCTGGTATTGCCCGTGTCTGTGAGGTTTCAGAGCCTTGGCTGCAACAATATGCCAATCAGAAATATGAAGCCGTACCGCGACAAGTACAGGTGTCATCGAAAAAAAAGAGCCCTTAACCATTCAGTGCGATGAGATGTGGTCTTTTGTCGGCCATAAGGAGCAAAAATATTGGATTTGGTTCGCTTCGGATGTCGATACCCGTGAGATTGTCGGAGTTCATGTCGGAGACCGTTTTGAGTTAGGGGCAAGACAGTTATGCGAATCATTGCCCCCTGTCTATCGTCAATGCGCTGTGGCTTATACGGATTTTTGGCAAGCCTATGGCATGGTATTCCCGAGAAAACGCCATCAAGCTGTAGGAAAAGAAACGGGCAAGACCAGCTATGTCAAGCGTTTCAACTGTACTTTACGCCAGAGAGTTTCACGTCTTGTCAGGAAAACTTTGTCTTTCTCCAAAAAGGTAGAAAATCACATTGGAGCTATCTGGCTTTTTATCCATCACTACAACGCATCCTTATCTCTTGAGGACTACCTGATACCTTATTTTCTCCTCTTTTGCTATCAATATATTAAGTATTTATACTCATGTCAAAAGTGGGTTGCTCCCTTGACTTCTCTCTTTACACAAAACTTAGATTACTCTCACCGAAGATTGATTTAGTTTAGAATAACGGCTAAAGTACATTACTTCTTTGCGTAACAAAATGGGTTTATAGCGGTTATTCAGTCTAGGGTTAACTAGCCAAAAATTAGTTGTATTCCACTAGTTTAATAACTGCTATAGATGTTGCTTTCGATAAAATGTCTTTTTCAAAATGATGAGTGGATTAAAGTTTGCTTATGAATCGTCCAAAATTAACTATTTTTTTTCAACTCGACCCGTGGAATCCAACTATTGGTGGCATCCAGACTTGCATTAGTTATGTATTGAAATATGCGCCCGACGCGTTTGACATTCAGTTAGTGGGTATCACCAGTGACCGTCAAAGGATCGGTCAATGGCGTCAGGCTGAACTTCATGGTCGTTCCTTTAAATTTTTACCATTGTTGTGCATTGCCGACGACAATGTACGGAGCCTCATTCCGACAACCCTAAAGTATGCTTGGGCACTGAGAAAGTACCGTCTTGATTCAGACTTTTTACAATTTCATCGGATAGAACCCACCTTTGTTGCCAAAGGATGGAAAGGCCACAAGATACTTTATATTCACAACGATATTTTTCAGGAGGTTAAGGGAGGCAGTAACCGAGGCGGTATTCTGTGGAAGCGATTCCCTTGGGCATATTTTGCTTTAGAAAAACGGTTAGTGACTCAGTTTAATTCAATCTTTTCGTGCAATTCGAATGCAGCTCGGTTGTACAAAGAGAATTATCCCGCAATTGCTGATCGGGTGTCCTATCTACCGAATACATTTGATAGCGAACTGTTTTATCCGTTGTCGGGTCTGGACCGAAACCAAGGTCGACAGGCACTCGCTCAGAAGCTAGGGCTTGCTGACCAGACTCAATTCATTCTGTTTGCCGGGCGGTTACATCCTCAAAAAGACCCCTCTCTACTCGTGCGATCAATGGCGGCTCTTAAGGATCCCAATGCCCATTTACTCATTGTTGGCAAAGGAGAGCTTAAAGGTGAGATTGTTGCCGAGTTGCATCAGTTAGGAATTAGCGAGCGGGTGACTTTAATGGGACCGGTTAAGCAAACTGAGCTAGCCGATCTCTATCGTATTAGTGAAATGTTTGTGCTCACTAGCGCTTACGAAGGGCTTGCGCGTGGCAGCCTAGAGGCTTTGGCCTGTGGGACACCTGTGGTGACGACCCGCGCGGGCGAAACGCCTAATTTTCTAGATCCTGACAGTGGCATCGTCTGTGATGAGCGGGACCCCGTTGTGATCGCAGCGGATTGGGATAGGGTGCTTCAACAACGTGAGTTGTTTCCGAGTGAAGCTTGTGTTCGCGTTGCCAGTCCTTACCAAGCTAGCAAAGTCGTGAAAGATCTCTACGGCGGACTATTACAGCATTGGCAAGCCAATAACCGTGAGGAATCAGGTTAAAAAAGTACTTCAATGTACAAAATAAATCTGTTAAGCTTGTGCGTTGAATTGGGCGATATTCGATAATATGTTTCCTTCAAACCTGCTCCTTGATTTTAGAACACGGCTTGGGAGCGCAATAAATTATTGACGACTTCTTGTAAATTTTGGGGATATGAAGTACATGCGAATTGCTGTTATTGGATCAAAGGGTTTACCCCCTAAACAGGGTGGTATCGAACATCTCTGTTCTGAGATTTATCCTCGAATGGTGGCCTGTGGTCATTCAGTGGATCTGTATGCACGCTCTTCTTATATTCAGGTCGCAGGAAATTCCACGCGCGACTTCAAAGGGGTCAATATAATCTCGCTGCCTTCTCTAAAGCTACGGGGAATTGATGCTTTTCTAAATGCGGCGATCGCCGCCATTCTATGCTCACGTAAGCCCTACGACGTTATTCATTTTCATGCTCTAGGGCCATCATTATTTACTTTTATTCCTAGGCTTGGATTAACGTCGGCTAAAATAGTCGCAACTTGCCATGGCCTTGATTGGCAACGTGCCAAATGGGGAAAAATTTCGAGCCTAGTGATCAAGACTGGTGAACGAACTGGGATTAGATATGCAGATGCCTTCACCGTCGTATCTAAAGAGTTACAGAGCTATTTTGATAAAACTTATGGTCATCCTACCAGCTATATAAGCAATGCACCCGTTGCCTTCGCCAACTCAGATAGTCAGGGTACCTATGTGCGATCAATCGGATTAAACCCCCAGCAGTATCTGATATTTGTCGGGCGGCTTGTACCTGAGAAATGTCCTGACTTACTGATTCGGGCGTTTAATGAGTTGCAGGTCTCGGGTTGGAAGCTTGTATTTGTGGGGGGAAATAGCGACACCAGTGCCTACACCCTCGAACTTTTTGAGCAAGCACGTAATAACCCCAATATTGTTTTTACGGGTGAGTTGGTAGGGGCAAAGTTGGCTGAAGTTGTTCGAAACGCAGGTCTCTTTGTATTACCCTCTAATGTAGAAGGCTTGCCCCTAGTTTTGCTCGAAGCAATGCAAGAAAAAATTCCAGTCATTGTTAGTGATATTCCAGTACATCAGCAGATTGTTGGCGATAGTCGAGGATTACTCTTCGCCAAGGGCGATACCGCAGCCTGCACCAAGCAGTTACGCTGGGCTATCGATAATCCGATAGCAATGAAAACGTTTGCTCAGAGGGCGGAGAGCTATGTGCATTCCAACCATAATTGGAACGACATTACTTCAGAATATTTGGGGCTTTACGACAGTCTCTTATCTTCTAATCAAAAACATACAAAGTAATGCAGTGCGCAACTAAAAAGTGGTAAAGAAAAGTCTCACCTATCAATGCTAGAAGTGTGAACTAATTAGCTCAGGTGAGACCAATATTTTTAGGCAAGATTTTGTCATTGCCATTTTTTGCTGCGTGGAAGATTTGTGGACAGAAATCACCCAAAGTCAAAAGACACGAGCTCGAGGCTTCGCCCCAGCTCTAAGCGATACCGAAGTTTTAACGATGGAGATTGTGGCAGAGTATCGATACAGATAAGGGAATATGGCAATACTTTCATCGTCATTGGCAATCTTAGTTTCATGATCTAGGTAGTCGTTCTACATCCCAGTTGCGTTACAGGCGACTCCTGTCTAGACTTCAGACCAAAACCTAACTCATAACCTAAAGAACGATGGCAGCCTCAAGGGATCCACTTCAGATGTCGATACCCGTGAGATTGTAGGAGTTCATAACCGTTCTGAGATAGGAACAAGGCAGTTACGGGAATCATTGCCCCCTGTCTATCGTCAATGCGCTGTGGCTTATACGGATTTTTGATTAGCTGATGGGGCAGTATTGCCGAGTAAATGTCATCAAGCTGTAGGTAAAGAAACGGGAAAAAGCAGTTATATCGAACGTTTCAAGTACACTTTACGTCAGAGAATGTCTCGCTTGGTTCGTAAAGCACTATCCTTCTCGAGGAAGTGAGCTAGCCATATCGAAGCCTTGGTCTTTTTCCCCAAGCACTACAATCTCTCTCTTCAGTTCTAACCATTTCCTTTTCATCACTACCAAATCACGAATATCTAAAGTGGGATACTCCCAGTCTAGTGACCATTGCCATGGTCTCCGAAACGTTTTTTGAAAATAAAACAGTGTTTTCGATAAAACTTTAAGGGAACTTTATCGTAGCTTTATGTTTGAGCGTTCTACTTACGTATTTGGTTATTATTATCTGTTCAATTACATACACATAAACGGATCTTAACTATTCCCTTTTCATCACTACCAAATCACGAATATCTAAAGTGGGATACTCCCAGTCTAGTGACCATTGCCATGGTCTCCGAAACGTTTTTTGAAAATAAAACAGTATTTTCGATAAAACTTTAAGGGAACTTTATCATAGCTTTATCGTAGCTTTATGTTTGAGCGTTCTACTTACGTATTTGGTTGTTATCATCTATTTAATTACGTAAACATAAACGGATCTTAACTATATAAATCAAGGTCTGTTAAACCATTCAAGTTTCAAGAGCAGCATTGTTGAAACTTGAAAATGTTCTTCAAGAGGTTGCTATGTTCAAGGTTGATCTGATGAGTGCTTTTTTACCCGTTACATTTGAAAAAAGATTTATCGCCAAACAAGGTAAAGATTATGGCGGTATTGATAGAAATAACAGTGGAACTTCAACTAAAATCCATCGATCAGCAAAATCATCGCTAAAGCGTTGTATCGATATCATCGGTAGTTTGGTCGGACTCACTCTATTGGCCATAATGTTTTTACCCATTGCGATCGCCATTAAGTTAGATAATCCCGGTCCAATTTTTTATAGTCAAATCCGTTGTGGTCTTAGAGGCAAGACTTTCAGGATTTATAAATTCCGCTCGATGGTGAGTAATGCAGATGCCATTAAGCACCTTATCGAAAATGAGAGCGTTGGTCATATTTTCAAAAACTCCAATGACCCTAGAGTTACTGCAGTAGGTCGCTTTCTAAGAAAGACAAGCTTAGATGAGTTTCCTCAGTTTCTAAATGTGCTTAAGGGTGAAATGAGTCTTGTAGGAACTCGCCCTCCTACTGTTGGTGAATCATTACACTACGACAAACGCCACTGGAAGCGCCTACTTGTTAAGCCCGGTTTAACTGGTCAGTGGCAAGTAAATGGTCGTTCTGAGATTAAAGACTTTGAAGCAATTGTTGACCTCGATCTTCTATATCAAGAACGTTGGACAGAATTTTACGATATCCAACTCATCATAAAAACTATCACAGTTCTACTGAGCCGTAATTCCGGAGCTCATTAAGTCTGTTGTTTAGAATTTTTGAGACTGAACAGTGAACAGAATTTCAAGCTAAATAACACTATCTTTTTGCAAATATTTTATTAAATTCAAAATAATCATGTTTTTATGTCCATTTATGAAGTCTTTCTTTTAGGACTAGCGGGCGTATTTGAACAAAAAGTAGCAGTTATAGAAAAAATAATGGGACTGAACAGAATTTTGTGTAATTTAGATCACTTCCAAAATAATTGCTGAGAGCTACATCTAAGGTAATAAGCTGAGAATTTAGTTTGTACTTTATCGATATGTTTCTTTTGATTCTTTAAATCCGCCTGCCCTAGTTAATCAAGAATTCTTGATGTTACGTACTCACAATTGCACGGCCTGATAAATCCCTATGGAAAACCAGTTATTCAGACGAGTTGAGACATTCAATACCCTGTCTTCTCCACTAGAGCAAGAAAGTCTCCCTGTTTTACTTTCTTCCCCGCTAGCAAACACATTCGTTACCGATAGCGCTCCTGTTGGGGTCATCCAAGAAATTAACGTTCGAGTGTCGTCGTCAAGCGATGATGCTGAAGAACGAGCAGATGGTGACGTGAGTCTGGGCAGTTCGGATCTTGAATTTGTGTTCGACCAAGGGGGTGATCAGCTCACAGGGATGCGTTTCTCGAACCTAGGTATTCCGCAGGGAGCCACAATTACCAATGCCTATCTTCAGTTCCAAACCGATGAGGTCAACACTGGAGTGGCCAACTTGACGATTAGAGGTGAAGATGTTGACGATGCTCTGACCTTTGGGGGAAATACGGGCAATATCTCTTCTCGCACCACGACCTCAGCCTTTGTCGACTGGGCTCCAGCTGCTTGGGATACTAAGGGAGAAGCCGGTTTTGACCAACGGACGCCAGATATTAGCACGATTATTCAAGAGATTGTGAATCGCCCTGATTGGTCGAGCGGTGGGGCGATCTCTACCATTATCTCCGGCTTTGGAGAACGCACGGCGGAGTCGTTTGACGGTGATGCCAGTGCCGCACCTTTGCTACATGTAGAGTATGCAATTTCATAGTTACCTACAGAACTCATTTAGTATCCATCGCAATAGCCGGATAGATTGAGGTTTAAACCCACATTCCGCTAGTTGAAGAGTCGTAAAAATAATTAGGAATAGGGGATAGGGAGAAGATACAGCACTGTGCATAACTAGCTGAGACGGTAGCCGCAATGGGCAAAATAATTACTCAAATGAGATGCTGAACAGAGCATTTTGCCTATTTTTAGCGATCCTTTCACCGCCTCTTGGGTCTTAGGAGTGAAACGGCGAACAAAGGCTTTCAGCTCCCACCATAAATGTTCAATGGGATTAAATTCTGGAGAATAAGGTGCTGAATATAAGACCCTTGCTCCCTTCCTTGCTAGTATTTGTACCACTCCCTTCACTTTATGAGTCGGATAGATTGTCCATGACCACTACGGCCCCCTCCCATAGCTGAGGCAATAATTCGGTCTCTAGAAATTGCTTGAAATCATCTCCCTTCATTGATGAACCTATCGTCTTCATCGCTAAGACTCGTTTTTGAGACATCGCACCCATTACTGTGATACGACTGCCGCGATAAAAAGGCTTCAGGGTATATAGTCTGCTACCCATAGGACTTCTACCTCGCTCTCTACACAGACCCAGTAAAATTCCCATTTCATCCAAGAATACGAGATTCTCTGGTGCTACCTTGAGTACTTCTTGCCAATAAC
Organism: Limnothrix sp.; assembly: GCA_049644465.1. Classification (GTDB taxonomy): domain Bacteria; phylum Cyanobacteriota; class Cyanobacteriia; order Cyanobacteriales; family MRBY01; genus MRBY01. Next base: position 22,044 of record JBARRZ010000017.1, on the reverse strand, counting down.
TTAACCGCTTTAGTTGAACGACTTCACTACTTGCTTGCTGACTGCGAAAAGTTTTTTTTGAGACTCCATCCCTGCTGCCTCAACCATCGACTCATGGTGCTGTGATTGACATCAATGCCAGTGGTCTCTAACCAATACTCACAATATTCGACCAAGATGTAGTCTGGATATTTTTGTACCATTTTTGCCAACTCTTCTTCTCGACCGACCAACTGACTCACTCTGCCACCCTTTGCTGGCGGAGGCATGAGGTTTCCTTCTCTTTCCAGTTTTAGCCAAGAGAGTACTGTATTGGTACTAATCTGGAAAGTATCAGCAATACTACGCATTGTTGTGCCATCTTGCTTATAAGCATTAACGACACGCTTTCTGAGGTCAAGGGAATATCGAGTCATTAACCTTAGTCAGTACATCAGTACCTTAATTGTCTCATGTAAACGTCGTCACTGCCGTAGTAACGACGACAGGCATAACTGAAGAACGGCAAAATATGCACTCGCTCATTAGACAAGCTCACAACTTGTCGCACACCCTGAATGACAGCCAAATGAACTGCCATAAAACACTGAAATACCCAGCGCAATGTGGGGGAAGTCGTAGGCTGACCTAATTGATTGGGAATCGTTGCGTGAGCCTTCACCAAAGCCTGTCGGAGTTGCCGCTGACCCAAATTATAGACCAGCAAACATAATGCCATGAGCATTCCTAGGGCAGCGATGCGTTTAGGCGATTTGAGAAAAACACTCGAAGTAAAGAACAACGGGTCTTTGAGAAAACCAAATCCACGTTCAACTTCCTGTTGCGCCTTGTACCCACCCAAAGCATGAGTAGCACTCAACTCTTCTGCATCCAAAACATTGGTGGCAAGAATAAATCGACCACAACGAACATCTTGTATTGCTAACTCCTGCTCGATCGCCCTTCCTGGCTTAGGCATCCAGCTACACGCGAGAACAGATAGAAGGATTCAGCGATCGCCACCAGCAGATCCTCGACTACCTAGAAACAGAAAGGTTAGAATATACCACCGAGAACCGCATTACAGCCCTATTTGCCACCCGCAAAACCAAGCAAAAAAATGTAGATCGCCGAGAACTCCAGCAACTATGACTATGAGCGTAAAGGCACTTGCAATCTATTTGGTTTCTTTCAACCCCTAAAAAACTGGCGACATTTGAGGGCAACCGACCATCGTTGCAGCGAAGACTTTGCCTTATGCATGCAGTACCTCGTCGATGTGCTGTTTCCTGAGGCGAGGGAGATTCAAGTGGTGTTAGATAACCTGAATACCCATACACCTGCGGCCCTGTACAACACCTTTGAACCAGAGGAAGCTCTACGCATCCTCAGCCTTATTCGGTTTCATTACACTCCAAAACACGAGAGTTGGTTGAATATGGTGGAGTTTGAGTTTTCTGTCCTTTCTCGGCAGTGCTTGAATCGGCGTATTCCTGAGTTTGGGCAATTGAGCCAAGCCGTTGCTGCTTGGGAAGAGTCCCGCAATGTCACTCAAGCAACAATCAATTGGTTGTTCACGGTCGAAGATGCTCGGACAAAACTCTCTAGGCTTTATCCATATTCTAGCCTGTCATAATTGCTGTGGACGAATACTAGACATGGGGTAAGTAGATTGGTTTAGCTTGGATACTTCCAGCCGACTCTACCCCTCTTTCCTTATCCCGAACTCACGTTATTTAACGTATTTTCTTCCCAGAATTTAAAGATGGCATTGCGGGGAATATCTCCTGCAACGAGGAGATAAATCAAAATCCCTTTTTCTTTAGTGCGTTTTCAACCCAAAAAGATTATCCAGTAGCCATTTTCCTATTGTTGTTCCCCTTGAGGTTCAAAAACTTCGCAAAAATCATCAACAGGGCAGAACAAAGGCTCTAGACTGGTTATGAGAGAGAGTAGTGGACTGAACTGATCTGATTATCAACTTCCACAGTACTCGCTCTCTCTTTTTTTCCTTATCCCGAACTGACGTTAAGTCGGTTTCTGACGCGATCGTAATGTCTTCCACAGATCTATGGCGATTGCTCTTACCTCTGGATTCAGTAGCACGAAGCTATAGGTTGCAATGAAGACCAAAATGCCCACTATGGGGCTAATTAAACTACCCGAAAAAATCGGTAACATGGCTGCTAAGGTCAACCAAAGTGCTGGTTTATAATCTGGGAAGCCGTATAGTTTGAGCACGGATTGATGGAGTAGGAAGTGACTGCCTATGGTGAGGAGTTCGGCTATTCCGTAACCCCAGAGTCCAAACTGCGGCATGAGCAATGCGCACCCTAACCATAGCAACCCGATATAAAGCGCATAGGCGCAAACTACCGAAACATTACGGTTAGAGGCATAGAGCGCAGCTGTATGCAGATCGAACATAGCCCGAACCATAGTGGCTAAAGCCACAAAAGGAAAGATTTGTGTGCTCGGTAGCCACGCTTCGCCAAATACAATCGGGATAACCCAGCTATCAATGCAGGCAAAAGCTGCACACAAGGTGCCGATCATGATTGCCTGATAAGCCATGCCACGACTGATAGTTTTGAGGATAGCCTGAGTATTGCCGGTCAGCTTAGCCATAACGCTAATGGACATGCGTCGAATTACCAGCCGCAAGATGGAGAGCTGCTCGGCCAGACGGACGGATATACTCACTAAACCTGCGGCCTCCACGCCAGCGAGGGGCGTGACGACTAGAGGCAGGGTAAGTGAGCGCAAAGACATAATCCACTGAGACGCGGAAAAAGTTATCCCATATGCCAGCGCCGGTTTAAGAAAAGACCAATGCCATCCCCAGCGCCAGCCAACTCGATAAAAATACTGGGCAGCTATGAAAAGAACAAAGCCTTGAAAAACGAGACCTGCCAAGGGGCCCCAATAACTCCATCCCATGAAGACTAACGGTACTGTGACTAAGTAATTGGACACTTGCCCAACTACTTCAATTAGGCCAACTTCGCCAAAGGCAAGATTGCGCTCTAGCATACTGATGGATACCTTGGATACTAAATTCATCCAGATCGGTAAGGGAAGCCAGCGCACCAGTTCACCAATCACAGGCTGTTTAGTCCATACTCCAAGGCCAGGGGCGAGAAACCACAGGCCAATGCCCATGATCAGCCCCAAACAGTTCAAAAAAGCGAGCACTTGTTCGGCGGCATCTTCTTCAAGCTCAGGCTGCTTAATTAAATAGGCGTGCAGGCCTAAGGTTCCGGTCCAGTTAAGGAAATAGTAAATGCCGAGGGCATTGACAACAATACCGTAGTTGACCGGACCGAGTTCTCTGGCAATCACTAGAATGCTGACCACTGATAAGCCTACAGACACGACTTGACGCAGGGCTAAAGAGAGGGCACCGCGCATGACTTTTTTCTTCAAATTTTTGGGGTTGGGCATTAAAACCTAGAAAGTAAAAGACGATTTATTACAAACGAGAGAATGCGGAATGAGAAGTTGTTAGCACCGACGGAGATTGCCATTGCCAGCCTAGAACAGCTAACAAAGTCCACCAGTAGAAGAATAATGTGGTTCCCGTGAGCACGTTACCTGCCAGCATTCCTACCATCATGGAGATGTGTACGGCAATCAGCGTCATCCCCAGTCTTTGCTGAGGGCTCTTGGGATAACTGGTGCGAGTCAGCTGAACTAAGCGGCCTAATTGAGCGATATGAAATAGAACAAATGTCATAAACCCGACGATGCCGCCTTCGGTCAGGAACCGAACGTAGTCATTGTGGGGTGTGTTGTCGTAGAGGCTGATCTTTTTGGCAGATGCCATACCGTAGCCCATCCAAGGATGTAATCGCCATTGCTGAATTAGATTTGACCAATGGGCCAAACGCCAGTTGAAGCTGTTACGATAAGCGTCAACGTCAGCAGCCTGTAAGGCGATCGCTCTCGACACATCGAGATCGCGATTCAACAACGGAGTAGCCGCTAGCTCACCCAAGCGGCCACCAGAACTATTTGCCATTAATAAAACAGTAATCACCGCAGTTAAGCCCAATGCCCAAAAGATATCTTTTCCCCTGAGTTTTGGGAGAAAATAAGCCACAATAAATGCCCCCAACATGACGATTCCTGTAATAGATTTACTGGCTAATAACAGGAATATTAATAGGCCAGCGAGTGCAAACCACCGGATAGGTCGCTCAGCATGTTCTCCCTTCCAAAGGGAGAGAGCTACAAACAGAAGAGCAAAGCAAGCAAAGCTGTTAGGATGACCCATAGAGCCTTGTACGCGAGAGCCTTCTTCAATAGCAACGGGAGAAACCTCAGGGACAATAATAGTCGGTAAACCGTCAATAGGAAGGCATTGCAGGATGCCGAACGCAATGGGTATTGCCACACAAAGAAATAGTAAATTCACTAATTGCTCAGGCGCAATCCGCCCCTTGAGCTGCATCACGAGTAAATAAATTAGCCCACCGGAAATCAGCCTGACCCACTCGCGCACGGCATCGCCCAATACAGATGTGCCTGCACCAAGACCTCCTAACGGTAACAGAACCACCCATAGGCCTTGGACCACGAACCACCCGATTAGAAACCACCAAAACCGATCTGTTTCGATGGTTTGACGAGTGATCAACCGATGGGCAACATAGATCATCACTAGGGCATCGATACCTAATGCAAGGGCTGCAGGAAGCTGCTGGTCAGAGAATACATCTAGGGCGCTGCGAACAACTAGTAGCGCAATGACTGTAGTTTCAAAGTACTTAAAAAAGGCATAACAACATCCTGCGGCGATCGCTGCAGCCACTAGGTATAACGGCTCGCGAATGCCCACTAGGCTAACACCCATCATCAATGGAATACCCGCGAGCAAGAGTCCATAACCTGCTAAAGAATTAAGCTTGCTTTGATCCATAACGCACCGTTGTCCTCATACCTATAGACACCTCTAATTGAACAGCCTGAGAAAGCCGCTGAAGGGATTGAGGATACGCCCTAAGAAATCGAACACATCACCGACACGATCCCTACCAGATTCTGTCACAAAGATGATATCGCCATCAACGAGAGGGCCAGAAGAATCACCAAAGGCAAAAGCTTGTTGCTGTACGCGCCCATTGGAGTCTATCCGCAGAAGCGTAATGGCATCGGGATTTGCCTCATCAGTGGGTCCGCCTGCGGCGGCTACTGCACCACTGACACCCGTAAGAGGACTTATTTCAAATTGTCCAGGGCGAATGACCTCCCCAGCAACTTGGACAGTAATTTGGTCGGGGGCAATGGTCGAAGAAAGAAGGGTACGTTGATTGATGTCGTCCAGCTCAGTGGCTCTGCTTACTACGATTTCGTCGCCATCGTAAATTCTGGTATCAACCTGCAAATTGCCGATTTGAATAACTTGCCAAAAATCTATGTTAAGTTCTGATGTCTGAGCCCCCGCCCTACGTCGAATAATGACATTTCGTAAATTGGCATCGGGGGTCACTCCACCGGCTTGTACAAGGGCAAGGCTTAAGGTTGGTGGCAATTTTTCGCCTGCTTGGCCTTCCAGCAGCCTAGGGCCAGGATAGCGGACTTCTCCTGTGACGCTGATACGAACAGGGCTTAAATCTATTACGCTCACGCTCACTTGAGGGCGTCGTACATAAGGTCGCATGGCGTCAGTAATAGGCGAGACTGCAGCTTGGGGGCTTAGCCTGCCAACGCCGACAATCCCCGCCAGTGGTAGCTGAATAGTGCCATCGGCGGTCACGACGTGTTCGCCAGAGAGTTCGGGAAATCCAGAGACCGTAACCCGAATTTGATCGCCCGGCTTTAACGGATCGGTGATAGCAACAGGGTTGACGCTAGGCTGTTGTGCCGGAGGTAATGACCACTGTTCTATGACTGACTGACTAGGAGGCAGCGCCGGCAAAAGCTCAGCCCTCACTGATGGAAGCAGGCAGCTCGGCAGGCTGATAATGCAGGCTGAAAGTAAAACAGTACTAAGTTTTATCATTGGTGATAGGGTTGGAAGTTGGAACGAAGACAAACAACAGAAGAAATTTGTTGAGCACGGGGCGAAATTCAAGTGCCCGTTAGCGCTGGACATCCAGCTGACTGCTAGCAAGTTATCAGTGATTCGACTTAGCTGCTATGGGCAACGTTGTGTCGCGTGCCTTAAGCAGCACTGTCCTATTGAGGGCAATGCCAAGTAGCCGCGCGCCCCCCCTTCGAAGCTGTTCTACAGTTTCTGAGACCGCATCACGAGGGGTGAAATTTGGCCGGACGACCAGCACTAGGCCATCGGTGAACTGGCTCAACGTGGTCGCATCGGCAGATATTCCGGCCGGTGATGCGTCAATTAACACCAAGTCGTATTCTTCTTTAAGCTGGGCTAAGAGTTGCCAGATAGCTTCTGACCCTAAGAGGCTAGCTGGGCGGTCGGGTAGCTGGCCATAGGGAATTACCGAGAGCTGATTGAGAGCGGTCAGCTGAATCACGTCAGTGAGAGCTCTCTGCTGGTAAATGACATTGGTGAGACCGGGTTGTGATGGTGTTTGAAGATACTCGTGGACTGAGGAGTATGGATCAACTTCAACGATTACGGTTCGGCGGCCTAGCATGGATGCAACGGCCCCAAGACAGAGGATTACCGTTGATTTTCCTTCGCTTTCCCCAATGCTACTGAGAACAATGGTTTTGGGTGACTGGTGATTAAGCTTTGTTTGAGTGGTGAATAAACTCTTCTCGTCAGTTTGAGAAAGCTTGCTAAGATCTTGAGCAAGGTACTCAGACTCAATATTGTTCAACAGAGAACGGTAGGGTTCAACCCAATCTGAATTGTCTAAAAAGGCTGCTAATCCATCGGCCCTCACAAGGTCTGCCGGCATCTGCTTAAGGTTGCCGAGGACAGGCAGATTGACGAGCTTTTCAACCTCTTGGCTGTTCTGTAAAGAGGTATCGAGGAGGTCGAGCAGCAAGACTACACTGGCTGCAAGAACACTGCCTGCGAACAATCCTATGATGAGAATGGCTGCTGGTTTGGGGCCAATAGCCTCTTCCGGTAGTTCGGCCTGCCCAACAATGCGAATGTTACTGTTGAGTTGGGCTTCTGCAAGGCGAGCCTCCTCCAATTTGCCTTGCAGTAGTTTTAGGCTAGAGGCGGCTTCTTCTTTCTCGCGGACAAGGCCCGCTAAAGGTCGTTGTAAAAGCGGCTGATTAGCAGCTCGACGTCTAAGTTGATCTAAGCTAAGCCTGACATTTTTGAGCCGAGCGTTGATGGTATCGACTTCAACGTCACTGCGAATATATTCGGCTATGAGATCTTGACTAAGCTCATTAACTGCTATGTCTTCGGCACCATTTTTAGTGCCTGTTAGCTGTTCAGATCGTTTATCAAATAAGGCGTATAAGTCCGCTTGCTGATCGAGAAGCGCGAGCAGGTCGGGGTGCTCATCACCTAATCGCGAGCGAGCCTCCGACAACTCAGCTTCCAGTTCGATAATTTGTGACGACAACTCATTTAATTGAGGATCTTGGCCAACTTGGGCGGCGGTGTAAGCACTCTCTGGCGCAGTGACTCCAATCACCTGTTGCAGCTGATTTGTCCGAGTAATAGCCTCATCGAGAGCGGCAGCTAGGGATCGTTCTTCTTGCTCAAGAGCGGCCACTCCGCGAATTAGCTCTTCGTTTTGGGCTCCTTCTGAAACCAATGAATTTTCTTGGCGATATTGACTTTCAACTTGTTCTATGCGAGCTAGCTTGGTGGCCTGTATGGGAATTTGTCCTTCTAAAAATGTTACGACGGTAGAAGCTTCTTGTCGAATGAATTCGGTGTTCTCAGCAACGGCCGCCTCGACAATAGCGTTGAGTAAACTAGCGACCTGTTCCGGATTTTCGCTGATGTAAGTTAATTCTAAAATCGTGGTGGCGGGAATAATTCGTACCTGAATATCTTTCTGGAGCTGCTTGACATCGGGAAGAACTTCTTTGCTTGCCGATTGGCTAGCGTAGCTTTCTAACCCTCGCTTTAAGACTCTCTGTGACTTCACAAGTTCCGCTTGGGTGACAATGGGATCGGCACCACCGATTTCCTTGTTATCGGTGAGGGTCTGTCCGACTTCGGAAAGGCTAACAGTACTATCGTTGACGCTAAGCCGCGCTGAGGCCTCGTACAGGGAGGAGGAGGAAAGTAAATACAGTGCAGACGTGCCTAAAGAGGTTATTAAGGCTATGGTCGCGGCCCACCAATATCGCCTGAGTGCTGAGGAAACGGATCGTGATGGTAAAGCTTTGCTCACAATAACTATCTGATAGAAATCACAATATTGGTAACGAGTCGATTCCTCTAAATCCGATCAATTTCTTTGCAGTACAGAAGCTTACATCAAAATTTCTTTCATCTCATGTAAGTTTACGCGACAATGATACGAGACAGCTACTGATCTTTAGGCAGAAAAAGAAAAAATAGTGAATATTCGAGCTAGGGTTCTTAATGATTTGAAGCTTTAGTTCAAATATAAATGTGCCTTGGTAGATTCTGCTTTGAAGACTATCCTGATCGAATTAATTAGGGAGTATGTAGAGAAAAATAAGAGGCGATCGCCCCTTTAAAAAAACGTGAGCTCGTATGTTTTAGAAGAGTTTTATCTGGCTTATGACAGATAAATTTCCCTATCATGCGCAAATGTACTCCGAGATGGGAATAGTCCGACAACTTCCCCAAAAGATATTTGCCCCGACGTCGTTAAGCCTCAAACTCTACCAAGAAAATGATCTACATCAATGGGATAGGCTGACGTTTTCGAGAGAAAAAGTTTCCCTAGGGTGATCTGCTCTAAAGCTACGGCGCACGGTTTCAATTCTAGGCAATTCTGCCATTGACGCCCTCAATTCATATTGAGACAATGTGGCAGGATCACCCCCGAGATATATTTTACAAAAATTCCAGAAGTCCTTTATCTTGTTAGGATTAGTGGCGTTTGAATTCGATGAAAGGTATGTCAAAAATAATTGTTACGGGTACAGCTGGATTTATTGGGTCTAATATCGCAGAAACCCTTCTCTTGCAAGGGGATCAGGTGATCGGGGTTGACCAAATAAATGACTATTATGACCAAGGCTTGAAGCGTAAAAATGTTGCTGTTTTAAAAGAATTTAATAATTTTCACTTTATTGAAGACGATATTCAAAATCTAGACTGGCGATCGCTATTTGCTGATACATCGGTTGTCTTTCACCAAGCCGCTCAAGCGGGAGTTCGAGCAAGTTGGGGCACAGGTTTTCGAGATTATACCGAGCGTAATATCAATGCCACCCAAATTATGTTGGAAGCGGCAAAAGAAGTAGGAACATTAGATCGATTTGTCTATGCGGGAACTTCTTCGGTTTACGGCAATGCTGAGACTATGCCGACCTCTGAACTGATTCCGCCCCAGCCTGTTTCGCCTTATGGCATCACCAAATTAGCAGCAGAGCGGATGTGTTTTCTCTATCATCGCAACTTTAATGTACCTGTTACTTCGCTGCGATATTTTACGGTATATGGCCCTCGTCAACGTCCGGATATGGCATTCCATAAATTCTTTAAGGCTGCGATCGCCGGTACAACCATCCCAATTTATGGTGACGGTAAACAGACCCGTGATTTTACGTTTGTTAGTGATGCGGTGCAAGCAAATTTACTTGTGGCGAAAACTCCGGCAGCAGTCGGCGAAATTTTTAATATTGGCGGCGGCAGTTGCGTCATTCTCAATGATATTTTGGATGAAATTGATCAAATTGTAGGCAAACCCATTGCCCGTGATTACGGCGATCGCGCTATGGGAGATGCCCGTCATACCAGTGCTGATGTCACAAAAGCAAAAACAATTTTAGGCTACGATCCACAAATTAATTTGTCCGAAGGTCTACGCCGTGAATGGGAGTGGATTCAGAAATTATATTGCTAAAAACGTCATTTTTTTGTGAAGGGAAAAACAACGTGACCGATTAAGTTTCAGCACCACCACAGCCGCTATTGGATGAACTCTGTGGTGAAGAATGACAGAAGCCTACCCATAGGTATTCTGTATTCATACCCTAACGACAGGACAAAAAGCTTGAAAAGGTTATATGGAGAGGGTTGGATAGAAATAACAACAAATCAATCAGACCCTCATGCATCAGATTAACCTCATCCGTCGAGAATTACGAGAGTACTTTCCTTGGCACGGTGCTCAACTTGATTTTCTTGCTCTACTCTTAGTCGCTCTATATCGGGCCAAAACAGTAAATCTGACGGAACTGGCATCAGTCTTCTCGAATCATCATCAACTGGAAAGCAATAGCAAACGTCTCTATAGTTCATTACAACTTTTCAAAATCAGTGGTGACAAAAGCAGTGGTAAAGATGCTGGATATTGCGCAACCATGGATTTTAAGCCTTGACCGAACGAACTGGTTATTCGGTAAATGTCAGATCAATATCCTTTGTCTGGGAGTCGTATATGAAGGTATTGCCATTCCTTTGATGTGGACAATGCTGGATAACAAGGCAACAGTAATACCGCAGAGAGAATGGACTTGATAGACCGTTTCGAGGCGGAGTTCCCGGAAGTGAGGGTGAAGTATCTTACTGCTGACCGCGAATTTATCGGCAAAGAATGGTTCACCTATCTGATGATGTCCCCTCGTATACCAATGCTGATACGCATCAAGAAAAACTTTTTGATGAGTTAGTTCCGCTTCTGGACACAGCCGACGGGCTGCCAGTCGTTATTTTCGGGACTTGAACATTATTAGTGCTTCTCTTTTACTCTCCAAACCTCGTTGGGTTTGTGGTCACCGTCTCTGGGTTCATGGCACTCGTCTTCAGGGTAATCAATTACTGATTCTGGTCAGTCAGAGACGACCCTCAACCCCTTTGGCTGACTATGCTCAACGCTGGGGTATTGAAACTTTATTTGGGGTGCTCAAAACCCGTAGTTTTTGTTTCGAATCGACTCATTTTACCAATATGGAACGATTGAGTAAGCTCATTGCCATTCTCACTTTAGCAATGGTATGGGCTTTCAAGACGGATCTTTTGTTTCATCAACAGAAACTGATTCCAGTGAAAAAGCATGGTTACAAGGCGAAGAGCTTTTTTCGCCATGGTTTTGATTTTCTACGTCATACTTTCTCTAATCTTTCCTTCCGCAACGCTTTGCTCTTTCTCTTCAACTTTTGTCCAGTAGTTAGCAAAAAATTACAGAAATGGGTATGACAAGAGAATTATTTGAGAAATTTGAAGCCTATTTGAGGGGAGCAGGTTACGAGACAGAAGGTGGACAAATCATCGATGCCACATTAAGCCCAGTGCCGAGACAACGAACTAGCAAAGAAGAAAACGAGAGCATTAAGGCAGGAAAAGTACCAGAAGAGCGGGAAAAGAAGCCCCATAAGAATGCCCAAAAAGACAAGGATGCCCGTTGGACGAAGAAAAATCAGCAGAGTTATTTTGGCTATAAAAATCACATCAACGTGGATGTGAAATATAAATTTTGAGGCAATACGAGGTGAGTGATGCCTCGGCGCATGACAGTCAGATGTTAGGGAATGTGTTGGATGGGAAGAATCAAGAGGATGGCTTATGGGCAGATAGCGCCTATCAAGCAGAAGAGAAAGAGAAAGTGCTGAAATTGATGGGATTTGAGAGTCATATCCATAAGAGAGGATATCGAAACAAGCCATTAAACGAAGCACAAAAGGAGAAGAATCGGGCAGGTTCTCGCATTAGAGCATGTATTCGGAACATTCGTGAATACGATGGGTGGGAAGCTTGAAAGGGTAATCGGAAAAGGGAGAATAGAAACGCAGATAGCCCTCAAGAATTTGGCATACAACTTGAGAAGATATGTCTTTTTAGAATCGAGGTGTGTCTAAAATTGGAAAATAAGGGCAAAAATGGATCTTAATTAGGACATTAGGAGGTGGATTTTGGCTCGCTATAAAAAAATTGATTGAGTTTTTCTCGTGAACACAGATTTTCAATTAATCGAGGTTCCCACCGCACTATTTACTTTTTAAGCTATAATATAGACTATTTATGTAATGAGCTACTCTGAATTTCTTAGGTAGCTATGCTTTTTAAGCAACGATTGATTGTGCCAGATAGCTTCTAATAAATTTAGATGTTTATGTTTTTTGCACTCTTAAAAATCACTCAACTGTAAACTTATAAAGCTTCCCCAATCATCGGGTACTGCAAATATTTTATTCAGCATCCTTCCTAAACCCCAGCGTTAAGCCATGGCAATTCTGAACTCTAAAATCAACTCACTTAAAATTGTTAATGAATTAAACGAGACGCTCGCTTTACAGAATATTGGTTACTGTCACTGGAAGAGCAACGAACATGTTGATGCAGCAGTACAGGGTAAGACTGACTTAGATGTACTGGTCGACAAAGCAAAGCAAACAGAGCTTGAAGCGGTTTTAAAAACACTAGATTTTAAACATTTTGAAGCGGTTCCTTACCGAAGATACTTAAACATAGAGGACTATGTCACTATCGACAAAGAGACTGGAGTTCTAGTACATCTTCATCTTCATTACCAGCTCGATCTAGGTGAGAAACAAATCAAAGGCTACCACTTTCCTTGGGAGTCTCTTTTATTGTCTAGCCGAATTTATGATGACGAGCATCAAATCTACATTTCAGAGCCTAACATTGAAATTATTTTACTGATTGTTCGTGTCACTTTAAAGGTGAGGAATCGTGATCATATTCAAAGGTTTCTAGGTCACAACTATTTTGAGGGCGATTTTGTTCGTGAGCTTCAATGGCTAAAGGCAAGAATAGATCTGGCGAAAGTTAAGCAACTAAGTGATGAACTGTTAGGAGAAGACGCTTCAGCATTAATTTTAGAGATGATTTCAAGTAAGGACAACGACTTTAACAAGCTATTGTCTCCGACGAATCCAATCTGGTCAGCAGTCAAGAAATATCGTCTTAACCCACCTGGTATCGCAACCATTCTACGGTGGGGAAAAGAAAGCCAAATTCACGGCTACAGAGTCCTTAAGAAACTTTCTCAAGGGCCAGTGTTAACTAGACGAACCCCGGTTACTGGGGGCATGATCGTGGCGGTACTTGGTGCAGATGGTTCGGGGAAATCGACAACGACCACTGAGATCACTCGTTGCTTAGCCAAAAAAGTGGATGTATTTCCTGTGTACTTAGGTAGCGGAGATGGTAAAGCTTCCATCTTGCGGCAGCCTCTGATTTTGATGTCTAGAGTTGTGAATGCAGTGCGATCGCCTCAATCATCCACTCCTTCGGTCGAAGGCACTAAAGCCAGCCTCCAACGCTCCGCACAAGTGGGGCTTCATAAAAATGGTAAACGCTCTATGCTATCTAGCCTCGGTAAAATTTTGTGGGCTGTCATCTTAACCTACGAAAAGCAGAACAAGCTTAAACAGGCGTATCGGGCGCGGGAGAAAGGGATGATCGTGGTGTGTGATCGCTATCCGCAGACTCAGTTTTTAGGCTTTAATGATGGTCCTTTACTTGGGCATGAAAACGATCATTCATCCAAGCTGTTGAAAATTCTTCGACAATGGGAACTGAGAGCATATCAACAGATGACTGAAACTATGCCACCCGATCTCGTGATTAAGCTAAATGTCACTCCCGAAATTGCGTTAGCCCGAAAATCCGATACGCCGCCTGATATCGTCCAAAGGAAAGTCACAGCGGTAAAAGCCCTAGCATTTCCGCCTCAAACGACTGTCATCGACATCAATGCCGAGCAGCCTCTCAATGATGTGTTGGTAACAGCAAAGAGGGCCGTATGGGAGAACCTATAGCAAAACTGCCCATCACGAAACAGGCCAATTCTGTGATTGTCGAGTGGGTAGGTTTACCTGGTGCTGGCAAAACAACAGTATCTCAGGCAGTCTATTCAAAATTTAAGGCGCAGGATTTCATAATTGTTCTAAGAGAGGACATCTTAAAGCAGTGGCATCGAAAAAATTATGTGCAACAGATCATTCAACTGCGGCCTGACAACCTTAACCATTGGGCTGTGCTACGAAGCTCTATAGTTTTTGCTGGACGAGTAAAGCCTATCAACTTACAAAGTTTTTTTAGGGCTTGGAGAATTTTCTCAAATATCAAGAGAATCGATATAGCAGCCCGTACTCGCGACAATTCCATTCTTTTATTAGATCAAGGATGGATTCAGGAAGTTTGGTCGGTTTGCATTTCAGGAGTCCCGCCACGCTCAGACCATTTAAAGCAAGCGATGGCTCCCCTATTTCATAACAGAAAAACCCTCATTATTCATTGCAAAACAGACATCGAAACGGCTTTCCATCGAATTCAAAATAGGGAAACGACAGAAAGCCGTTTTGACTTGATGGAAACAGACAAAGCTTACACTCAGCTCAAAAAATACCACCATTATCTTCAAGAAATTATTGACTGTGCTCGAACATTTGATATTTCTGTTTTAGAATTAGACAGCTCACGCTCCATCGAAGAGCAATCTGAAACAGCTGCGAACTGGATTGCTCAGCACCAGTCTACATAGCAGTTTTACGAAAACCTAAGAAGATGTCTGATAAGTACACTTATTACGCAAGTCGCTTAAGTAAAAGACGAATAGAAGATAGATAAATCCAAGCTTCAGAACTCTCGGTAGAGCATCAATAATCACGACTTAAGCGACGACACAACCAATAAAACTAGCCTAACGTTTTCTCAACAACCCATCTTCTCGATAATGGAACAAATTCTGTCACCTCTTTGGGGCGTATGAAAGATTCAAGTATCCAGCCAAAACTATCCATCACTCACTGGATCAAGTTAAAGCCTCGATACCCCATCGACATAAATCAGATAAAGACGTTCAAGGTTTAAAGTAAAGTTAAAGTGCAGGCTCTGTATTAGTTGTAGTGATAAGTGTAGCCCCTTGCACTCAGCAATATTAGCGGCCGTCACCACCATCACCCACAAGAGACCAAGACTATCGACCATCACATGACGTTTGCGACCTCTAACTCGTTTATTGGCGTCAACTCCGACATCTTTAGAAATCATCGTGGCGGTATCAACCGACTGACTATCCACTGCGGCATAGCTTGGGAACAAAGGCCAATTATGGCCTTTGTTCCCAATAACACAGGGTCTGATACCAAAACCGTTACGTAGAATCTTGCAATAGAATGTTAGATTAAAGCCCCACTCCTTTCTCCCAAACGGACGTTATTTTAATCCACATTCCGCTAGTTGAGGAGGTAGTTAGAGAATTAAAATCGAGCTAAACCCAAGCAAGAGCGCAAAGAGGTCATCATCACTTCAGAAATCAGCGTAAAAAACTTAGACCATTTGGGCATCGTCGCCGGATTGATCGATGAGACGGGCATAGTTGAGATAGTCAACCAGCGATTAGGAATAGAGTCGAGAGAGAAGGTTAGGACTAGAATAATCGTCAAAGCAATATTGCTCAATGGCTTAGGATTTGTCTCGGCACCGCTGTACCTGTTTGGGCAATTTTTCCAAGGAAAAGCGACAGAACATCTATTGGGAGAAGGTATCAAACCAGAACATCTAAACGATGACAGACTGGGAAAGGTATTGGACAAAGTATATGAAGCAGGATTGAGTGAACTATTTCTAGAAATCAGTTTGGCTGCCGCCGCGAAGTTCGAGGTAAAGCAAGAAACAGCACATCTAGATTCGACCTCATTTCATGTGGATGGGAAATATGAAAATGTCGAACCGAGAGCCATTGAAATCACCCACGGATATTCCCGAGACCATCGACCAGACCTGAAGCAATTCATGATGAATTTAATCTGTGTGGGAGATGGAGATATCCCCGTCTGGATGGAAATCGCCGATGGCAACCAATCAGACAAAGCGAGATTCGCGGGTCTAATGCAAGAATTTAGCCAACAATGGACATTTACAGGATTATGTATCGCAGATGGTGCGTTGTACAGCGCCGAGAATATCACAGCAATGACAAGCTTGAAATGCTTAACCAGAGTACCGTTGAGCATCAAAGAAGCAACGACGCTGGTGGAGGAAGTAGTGAAAATGAAACTCAGTAGCATACAGGCTATAGCCTGTATGAATCCAAGAGTGAGTACGCAGGAGTCGAGCAACAGTGGCTATTGGTGGAAAGCGAACAACGACGCATCTCAGCCCTCCATCAATTAGAGAAAAAAATCGAGAAACATCAACAAAAGGCGCAGCAAGAACTCAAGCAGTTATCCTTAACAGAGTTTGCCTGTGTTGCCGATGCCACCGCTGCTGCCGAGAAACTGTCTCAACAAATGATCTGGCATGAACTGACAGCGATAGAAATTGTCTCGAAAAGTCACTACGACAAAGCAGGGAAACCAAAACCAGATGCCATACCCATGAGGGTAAGTTACCGAGTCACCGGAACGGTTATGTGTAGCCACCCGCAATCATAATCGCGTGAGACTACAATCATCGTGGTTTTTGAGACCACATTATTTGCAACTATCCGGTAGCTTGAGACCGAATTAAATGCAACTGAGACCACAATCATCGGTTTGAGATCACATTAAATGCAACTATCGGAGAGATAGAGAAAGAAAGAAAACGTTCGTTTGCTTTACTCTAATTGAACAAATTACAAGCGAACGATAGATGGTCATTTCGGTGGTAAAGAAACTCAGTCAATTTATCTAAGTCAAGATAGACTGGATAACAACAAGTTTTTGAGAGTTTCAAGAGAGTAATGATATGACATCACATAATATAGTTTCCAGTGAGCTTGCATAAAGATGTCTATCAACTGTCCTCAATGTTAATACAGAGAAAATCGTCAAGAATGGTTTTGTGAAGGGTCGGCAGCGATTCAAGTGCAAGGAGTGCCAATATCTTCACTAACTTGTCTAAAGAACGAGGCAAACCTCTATGGATGATACTGGAAGCTGTGTTGATGTACATGAGTGGTCTGTCAATAAATGCGACAGCAAAACTACTTGGTGTTTCGGCTCAATCAGTACTCAATTTGGGTGAGAGATTTCGGTGAAGCCAACTATGAGAAATCAACGCTAGGCAAAGTCGTCGTTATGGAATTAGATGAGATGTGGCATTTTATCCAGTCAAAAAAAGAAAACTGATGACTTTGACTATATTATTTTGAAACCTTCGAAACGCTGGACAATTCTAATTATTGGTTGTTTGACGGCTTCATTACTCCATGCCCTCTGGAATACAGTGGGTGCTTACAGCAGTATTTTGCTGACGGTGGTTGGTGTTTTTTCCTACGCTTTTCTCGCTGCGGCAATTCTTAAGGCGCGGGCTTTATCGCCAAACCGTGCTGACAATTTTGCGACACGCATTGCCAAATAATGACTAGAAATCTGAATAATGAGAACTGCTACTGTCATCTAGCGGCCAGAACTTGCCATAATAATATTTACAAAAATTTATTGTCTAAGGATTCATGGCAGATCAACTTATTCGCGGCACGGCAGCAGACAACGGCATCCGATTAGTGGGAGTAATTTCGACGAAGTTGACGGAAGAAGCTCGCCAACGCCATAAGTTGTCCTATGTGGCGACGGCTGCTCTGGGTCGGACAATGGCGGGTGGATTGTTGTTGTCTTCGAGCATGAAGAAGCAAGATGCGCGGATCAATTTGCGGATTAAAGGGGATGGCCCACTCGGTGGCTTGCTGGTGGATGCGGGGCCGGATGGTCGGGTGCGGGGTTATGTGAATAATCCGAGTGTGGAATTGCCGCCGAATGCTAAAGGTAAGTTAGATGTTGGCGGTGCAGTGGGCAAAGGCTTTTTGTATGCGGTGAAGGACTTGGGTCATGGTCACCCTTATTCGAGCACAGTGGAGCTGGTTTCTGGTGAGATCGGTGATGATATTACGCATTATTTGGCAACTTCTGAGCAAACGCCTTCTGCTCTAATGTTAGGCGTTTTTGTCGGTGCTGAGGGAGTGACGGCGGCAGGTGGTATTTTATTGCAAGTTTTACCGAAGGCTGCACGGGATGAGGCTTTAGTGGCGAAGTTGGAAAGTCGTTTAGGTGCGCTATCTGGTTTTACGCCGTTATTGCGACAGGGTAAGTCGTTGCAAGATATTTTCCAGAGTTTGTTGGGGGATGAAGGATTACACTTTTTCCCGGAAACGCAATTAGTACGATTCGATTGTGGTTGTACGTTTGAGCGGATGATGGGGGCGTTGAAGCTACTGGGTGAGGAGGAGTTGAAAGATATGATCGTGACGGATGGTGGAGCGGAGGCTACGTGCAATTTTTGTAATGAGGTCTATCACGCGGATGTGGATCATCTCAGTCGTTTGATCGAGGAGTTGGGGGCTTAGGGTTTGGGCGGGGGTTCGGTTGTAAATAGGACAGGGGACGCGGAGACAGGGGAACTCGGAGATGAAGGAGACGGGGTGAAATTGCTATTTTTCAAATCAAAATCTCTGTAATTTCTGTTTGGAATAAAATCTCCCCATCACCACCTCTCCCCTTCTCTGCGTCGCTGTTTCAAGTGATTTGGGCGGGGTCTTAAAAAGTAGAAAGGGGCGATCGCCTGTTTTATTCATTCGATCACCCCTGCACTTACTAAATTGTCTGAAGAATTATTCTTTCATCATCCAAAAGCCGGCAAATCTTTCTTCATTGGGGTCTCCTTGAACGGCCAGAAAGTGAACGCCCTGAGCTCGTTGTTTGGTTGCTTCGAAATCTGTGGCTTCTTTTTTTGTGGCTTGGTCGGGAAAGTCTGCCACAATCCAACTGTCGCTGACGCCTGTTTCGAGGACAAGGCTAGGGCGCGGTTCTTCAACGAGGTGTAAAAAGCCTAGTTCTAGACCGGACATCCAGCCGGCGAGGGGGATTGAGCGAGGCGAAAAAATGAGTAGACCGGGAATTTTGGTGTCGGGGCTGAGGGTGTTGAGCGGGAAGGGTTCGCCAAAATCGATATCCCATTCGTCAAAGTCTTCGAAGGCTGAGGCTTCGAGGGCAACGATCGCCCACTTATCACCTTTATCACCGCGCACTGCATCGGGAAGGGCGATCGCATTCAACGCTGGATATTTTACAGAGGTTGATTTTGCCGTCTTTTCGTCGTAGTTGGGATGCTCTGGGTAAACTTCGTCTTCTCGCTGTTGGATCCAATTCATCAAGGTGTAAGCACGGCGGGAGGGCGTGGCGGGGATCCCTGCGTCTTCGCAACCTTTAAGGATCATGTTGTTCATCTGGCGGCGGAAAAAGCGGATTTTTGTCGGGCTTTGTCCAGATTCGGCGATCGCCTTTTGAATCGCATTTTTTAGCGTAATCGAGTTGACCTCGGTATTGTTGCAATATTCGCTATAGCGGAACACCTCTTCTGGAGACTGTTTGATGCGAGTCGGCGTTTCGCAAATGAGCACTTCCCAAAGCTTTTTCTGATTGTCATCCAAGATCGGACGCGAATAAAAATCGAGTTCCCAAATAGTCACTGCAAATCCTAACTACACAAATGAATCATTCTGATTTTGCCCTATTGCCCGGTCTTTAGCTACTGTCTCGGTTGATCCCCGCGACATTTCTAAATCATTTATCTTATGGATCAAGCTATTTTTTGAGGCGATCGCCATGGCCACATTTCTCAGAACACTCAGTTACCGTTACCAATGGATTTATGACACCATTTCCCGCTTAGCCGCTCTCACAGTCGGCGGCGAAACCCGTTTTCGAAATCTCGCACTTCAAGGCATCACAGGCGATAAAAACGCAAAAATCCTCGATCTCTGCTGCGGCGCAGGCCAGACAACCCAATTCCTAACCCAATATTCCGACCACGTCACCGGACTCGACATTTCGCCCCTCGCGATTGAACGCGCTAAAAAACAAGTTCCCCAGGCAGAATACGTCGTTGGTGCAGCCGAAAAAATGCCCTTACCCGATACCCAATTCGACATCGTCCACACCAGTGCTGCGCTGCACGAAATGACACCGACCCAGCTTCAACAAATTTTTCAAGAAGTATTTCGCGTCCTCAAACCCGGTGGCGTTTTTACCTTTATCGATCTCCACCAGCCGACAAATCCACTGTTTATTCCGAGTTTGTATACCTTCATGTTCCTGTTCGAGACTGACACTGCATGGAGTTTGATTAAGGCTAATTTAGCCAAACAAATCACAGACACTGGATTTCAGATTCTTAAACAAGAACTGCACGCAGGCGGAAGTTTGCAAATGATTCAGAGCAGAAAACCAGCGGTCTAACCGCTAAAATGAAACCTTAAGAATGCACGAGAATTGCTAAGTCGCTATGGCGTTATTGAATCCCGCTTTGTTAGAACCGGATCTAATTTTAGGAAATACTATTTTCCATCTCACGCCAGAGATTGTCCGGCGACATCAACTCAAAGGTCTCATTCTCGATGTGGACGACACGATTGTTTCTGTGCGTCAAAGCAACCCTTCAGAAGACCTGCTGCAATGGTCAAAGGATATTCGGCGCGTCGCGAATGTCTGGCTTGTGAGCAACAATCTCAGTCAAAGACGCATTAGCCGTATCGCTGAAGCGCTTGATTTGCCTTACCTGCTCGGTGCAAAAAAGCCTTCTCGTAAAAAGCTTCGTCAAGCGATGGATGCGATGGATCTGCGGCCCCATGAAGTCGCAATGGTCGGCGATCGCCTTTTCACCGATGTACTCGCTGGCAATCGCTTAGGCTTATTCACCATTCTCGTCGAACCGATGGTTGATCCCCTCACCGCCAGCCGCAAACATCCCGTCCGTAATGCCGAAGTCTGGGTGTCAAAAGTGCTCGGTGCTTCCCTCGATGGCGTCAAACAAAACTTCACGAAAAGCAACAAACGCAAATTATTTTAAATATAAAAAAAAGATTATGAACGACGGGTTTTGTCCCCAAAGCCTGCATAATCATATACAGGAAATATAACAAGGGATCACCTGATTTATATAGATCCCCCTATAAGAAACCATTTAATAACTTTTTAATTCGAAAGAGCCAATTCTTAATTGAACTGGCTCTTTCTTTTGATAGATAGCACTTTAGCTAGCTTTTTAAATTATTTTGCTGACGTGAGTCTTTATACTTAGGTTGCTTTGTCATTGTCCGACAGAAGTAAATCAACTCTTATACGTACGTAAAGTAAAAAATGCGTTTCTAATATTTTTTACACTGTGACATTCGTCATAAATATCTTAATCTTTATTTAGAAAATGGCATTTAAAAGTCAGCCAAGAGACAGGGCTAAAAAATCTTATTTTATGTACTTGCCTTTTTTCTTTTACAGCTGAATGCCCAAAACTTGCGTATAAGCGCCGCGAGCTTGGGTGACACCGATAGTACGTTGGGAAGCTTCAATCATCGGGCGACGCAAACTAACTACTAAAAATTGAGCTTGTTCTGCTTGCTGTTTAATCATTTTGGAAAGGCGTTCTACGTTTGCACCGTCGAGAAACATGTCCACCTCATCAAAAGCGTAGAAAGGCGACGGACGATATCTTTGCAACGAGAAAATAAAGGACAGGGCTGTGAGGGATTTTTCGCCACCGGACATGGAGCTGAGACGCTGTACTGGTTTGCCTTTCGGGTGGGCGACGAGGTTTAAACCGCCAGCAAAAGGATCATCAGCATTATCAAGTTGGAGATAGCCATCGCCATCGGAGAGGGTGGCAAAAATGGTTTTAAAATTTTCGTTAACGGCATCAAAGGCTTTTTTGAATTCTTGGAAGCGGCGAGTGGTAAAGCGTTCGATGCGAGAGAGCACTTCAATGCGTTCTTGTTCGAGGGTATTGAGTTTTTCGGAGAGTTCGCTGAGGCGTTCTTGGGTGCGTTCGTATTCTTTGAGGGCGAGCATGTTGACGGGTTCTAGCTCCTCAATTTTTTTCTGGGTGCGGCGGATTGTGCGCTGGAGTTTTTCGACTTCCTCTGTCATGTCAGCCAAAGCCTGTTTCAAATCTTCGGGAAGTTCACCGAGATCGAGAAATGATTCATCAAGATCCTTGGGTAATTCGGCTTCGTGTTCTTGAATTTGCTGCTGGAGATATTGGAGATTGGCGGCGCGTTCGGTCTGGGTTTCTTGGAGTTTTTCTAGCTGCCAGTTGGCTTCCTGCTGGGA
>JBARRZ010000016.1:0-31879 GCA_049644465.1 Limnothrix sp. | reverse complement strand
GCGCAGAGTCCGGCGCGAAAATAGTTAGGCTACGCTCTCGGTCGCTGACGATCCAAACCCTTTGCACCCCTGCGGCAAGATAATCGAGGGCTTTTCGGGTCATCTCTTCAAATGACTGACTAGGGGAAAGAATCTCGACGACCAATTCGGGCGGTACGGGACAGGCTTCATTGCCAAGGTCGATGTCTGCAAGTTTGGCATCGGAAATATAGGTGACATCGGGAACGGGACACCAATCGGTTTCGTTGCGCTGCAAACAGATTGCCCATTCGGTGTAGGCAAAACCCGGATTTGTGGAGTTGGCATCGCTCCCCCATGTTTCGAGGATTGACCAGAGAACGGGCTGGAGTCGGCTATGAATTCGTTTTGGTGACATTTTGGCGATCGCCTGTCCATCTTGCAATTCGTAGGTAATATCGCCTTCGGGCAAATCGAGAAATTCCTGAAGGGTGAGGGATTTGGATGTGTCGGTCAGGGTTGCACTCATCACATTTTCCTGCGCTTTTTTCTAGTTTATCGGATGGCTTTCGTGAGAGTGGCGATCGCCGCCCTTATTGAGCTGAGGATTTTATAGTTGGAGTATGATCGATGGATATTGCCACTGTGTCGCCGCACTCCAAAATATTACTGAGCAGCGTTTATCCATAAAAGCTATGACACCCATAAATATTTCAACTGAAACCCTCCAAAATATTTCCAGTTTTGCTGAACAATTTAACCTTTCACTGAACGATTTTTTTGAACAAATTATCCAAGGAAAACTCGCGATTGTTGACGCAGGAGAATTAGAAGATTTATTGGATGTTCGGGATGCTATTGCCGCAGAAACAGATCCAGAAAATACAGAGAGAATCCCTCTAGATATTGTCAAACAGGAATTAGGGCTCTAGGGGCATGGATAAATATAAGATTGAATTCTTGAAAACGGCTGCAAAAGAATTAAAGAAGTTGCCAAAAGATATTCAAATAAGGATTATTCGTAAAATAGAAAAACTTATAGATGAACCCTATCCGGCAGATACTAAAAAACTCAAAAATGGTAATGGCAGGTTTAGGATTAGAGTCGGTAATTATCGCATTATTTACAAGCTTGAAGATGAAAAACTAGTTATTCTCATCATTAAAGTTGGGCATCGACGAGATATTTATAATTAATTTTGTAAAAAGATAAGGGATATGTTGTGGTCTTTGGGCTTGTCTATACAATGAGGGCGATCTATATTTTTCGACTTATTCGATCAATAATTGCATTAACTCAAAATAGTATGTTAGAACTATATATGCTGTTTCTCTGAATCTTTAGCAACATGCTAAGTTTGTTATATAGACCATCAAGAGACTGTATATAAAAAGCTATTTGCTTTTTTTGTTCAAAGAAAAATATTCCAAGGATCAAGATTAATGCAATTAGAATTAGTTCGCGCCTATAAATCTATCAAACAGCTTCCAGATATAGAAATCAATGATTTTGTTGTTTTAACCGGAGTTAATGGTGCTGGAAAAACTCAATTCTTAGAGTGTTTGCAGCGTAAGTTTATCAAGATAAAAGATATTGAAAGCACTGATCAAAATGAAGTTCGATTATTTGATGGAAAAAATTTAGTGCCTAATAACAGTCAAAAAATTTCTTCTCATCAGATTGATCAGGAACGTGAATCTGTATGGCAAGCATTTAAATCATGTCAAAACAACTTAAACAATGAACTTTTAAAAAGATTGTCTAATGTTTCAATTATAGTTGATGATGTTAGCCCTTTTATAAATGACATCAATTATTTGGAAGAGAAACTAGAGTCCGGAATAGGCAAAGATAAAAACAAAAATATCAATAGAATAATTGATCCCACGAAAACTATTTTAATGAATTCTCGTGAAACTTTGATTCGGAATTTTTGTCAAAAGAAGCCTGAACGCCAGATCTTAATTGCAAGAATGGAAGAGCAGATTAACAAACATCCACTTTTATGGTTAGAGAAAGAGTTTGCAGCACATTATATTGATGTAAATTCAAGTATAAGTATCTTTCAACAATCGCTTTCTAGACTATTTGTTGCTTATCGAAAAGCATCTTGTGAAAATGAAATAAATCAATTTCTTGTTGAAAGAAAAGGGAAGAATGTTCCTTTCTTAAGTAAAAATGATTTTGAAAAAATTTATGGAAAAGAGCCATGGAAAGTTCTCAATAACATTTTTAAGATCGTTGATTTTGATTTTAGAATTAGCATTCCTGATGAAGATCAGAAGATATCTTATCAAGCATTTTTACAAGACATACAACGAAATGTCGAAGTAGATTTTAATGACCTTTCATCTGGTGAAAAAATAATAATATCTTTTGTTTTATGCCTTTATCAATCCGAAGATAGACGAAATATAGTTCAATATCCTAAATTATTACTGTTTGATGAAATTGACGCATCTTTACACCCTTCAATGACAAAAATGATGCTCAAAATAATCAGAGAAATTTTAGTTGACAAACTTGGGATTAAAGTTATTCTGACGACACATTCGCCCTCGACTGTTGCATTAGCACCAGAGGATACATTGTATGTGATGAATAAAAATTCAGAGCCTAGAATTGAGAAAGTTAATAAGGACAAAGCCTTATTAATTTTAACCGCAGGTATCCCAACCCTAAGTATTGATCCAGATAATCGTCGCCAAGTTTTAGTTGAAAGTCAACATGATGTTTATCATTATGAAAAAATTCATTTGAAACTAAAATCTCAACTTAATTTTCCAGAAAGATCTATACATTTTATTAGTTCTGGAGATGCTGGGAAAGGAAATAAAAACCAAGTAGAAAAATTAACTACAGCGCTCACTAAGGCAGGGAACAAAAATATCTATGGAGTGATTGATTGGGATTTAAAGTCAAAAGAAACAGATAGAGTTAAAGTCTTGGGTTTAGGTAGTAGATATAATATAGAAAACTTTATTTTAGATCCTTTAGCATTAGCCGCACTCTTGTTCAGAGATAGGTTTGTTAATCGAGACTATTTAGGTCTAATGCAAGATCAAAATCATTTCGATTTCAAGAAACTCGATTCACAGAAACTACAAGAGATAAGTAATATTATTTGTGCAGAGATAAAAGAATATCTATTACAAACAAGCAATAAAAAATCACTTGAAGAGCTAGAAATTGAACAGTCTATAGATACTAAAGAGACAAAAAAATGTAAGTATGTTGGCGGTTTTACCCTAGATTTACCAGTCTGGTTTCTCCATATTAATGGACATCATATTGAAGAGAAAATAATCAAAGGAGTATACCCAAAGCTCAACAAATATCATCGTGATAACCAATTAAAA
Source organism: Limnothrix sp. (assembly GCA_049644465.1). Lineage (GTDB taxonomy): Bacteria > Cyanobacteriota > Cyanobacteriia > Cyanobacteriales > MRBY01 > MRBY01. The sequence goes on along the minus strand of JBARRZ010000016.1, from coordinate 28,561 downwards.
AAAGCAATTACCGATACTGTTTATGATGACCTTCCAGACTTAATCCCTTATGAATTTGTAGAACTTTTTCAAAAGCTACAGTCTTAGATATATTTATTTATTCAAGTTGCATCTCACTTTAATCAATTGAGATTAAGTATTTCATATTTTTCAAGAGATTGATGGAATCCCTACAAAAAATAAGGGTGAGAATCTTGTAGCAGCTCGGTTAGATCAATTCGGATCAAGTCCAACGACTATGTTACATTCTCTTATCGCACTTGTTGATTTTGTATTTAAGCAAAAGATTTTAAAAGCCAACCGATCAGAATTCCCAGCCCGACAAACCGCACCACTTGCCAGAAAGGTTCCTGCCAATTTAGTAAGTGACTTTCGAGACTCAGTTCTAAAGTTTCAATCTCTTCTTGGATCAGCTTTAGCTCAGTTTTGAGAGATTGCTCTTTCTGAATCTCTGGGGGCTGATCAGCAATTTCCGCCTGCTGCTCTTGGAGTTCTGCTATGCGGGACTGTGCCGCGAGAACTTGGGTGTGGCGTTCCCTCAGGGTCATGAGGTCTTGCTCAAGCTGGGCGATCGCCGCCTCAAATTCAGAGTCAGAAAAAGCCATAACTTCAAAGCAATGGAGCTGATGTAAAAAATGCGGACGGAGAGACTCGAACTCTCACGCCATAAAGACACTAGAACCTAAATCTAGCGCGTATACCAATTCCGCCACGTCCGCAAACAGATTAGCCCAGTCAATATATCACATCTATTTTCAGACAGACAAGGGGAACTTCCAAAACTTTCGCGCCGTCATTAATTCAAAATAGACAATGTCTCGGAATATTGTTGTTGAGCTGGAAAAAATCGATCATGAAAGGAAGTCTGCATTACCGTCACTGGCTAAAGATTGGCATTATTGGCCTAGAACTCGTTGGGTTAACTGCGGGTGTTGCCCTTGCCCAAACCCCTCCCGATGTCGTGATCGAATCCGATCCGACAGTTGAAGATAGTTCTGGTGGGGTGATGACTGATGGCGATCGCCGCTTCGTTTGCCAAACAGAACAAGGACAATACACCGTCATGTATCGCCCAGAGAGCCAACCCGGAGCCGCTTACGCATGGGCAGTGCCCCAGAGCATGGGTGGCGGTTGGACAGCTCAACGCCGTTGCGAAGAAATTAGCCGCCGCCTAGAAAGTTACCGAGATGACGGACTCGTCGAACTCACCACAAGCGTTGAAAATAATTACGACGTTGTTTGTGTCACCACAGAAGCCAATAACAGCTGTCAAATTGTCTTCACCGTTCCCCCCGGACAAAACGCAGTGCGCACCCGCGATGATGTTTTTAGCAACCTTGCAAGTGCAGACGATGGCGTTCAAACCCAAGGCGTCAATACCTTTACAGGCAACAACCGCTCCAGTGGCGGCTTCCTCGGACAACTGCAAAGTATCCTTGGCGGTGCAACCTCAACAACGCCTCAAAATACAGGCTACGGCAGTTCGAGCGGCATCAATCTCAAGCCATTCCTCGACCCAGCAGATGGCGGCACAGGTTCAAACTTAGGCATCAATAGCTACCGTAAACCGGCTCCTGCTAGAACCCTAAATCCAGATCTATTTCGTTAGAAACCCGTTAATTTTCAGACAGCTCAATATTGGCGATCGCCCTTTTTCGGTTTCGCTTTACGACAATCCCCTTAGCTTGATTTGCTTGGGGATTTTTTGTGCAAACTTTTTCATCTAAAATCGAGAAAACACAATATTGTATTTTATACACTAAAATAAAAGTGTGGAGAAAAAACGTTTAGGCCAATTCATTTATACAATGCAGCAATTTCAATGGGCAGCGGGATCGATTATTGGAGCAGAGCACAAGCGGATTGGCAAAAATAATCAAGATGCTGTGCTGATGCAGGTAACAAATGAGTATGTGCTGGGCATTGTCGCGGATGGTTGCGGCAGTTGTGCTCATAGCGAAGTGGGGGCATGGCTCGGCGTGGAATTAGTTCGGGAGGCGATCGCCGCCAATTTTCCAGTTGTCATGGATGCAGAATACTTTCGCGACTTGGGAAATTCTGTGATTGAAAAATTGCCAAAACAGTTAGCTCGAAAAGAATATCTATTGTTTACGCTGTTAGGATTTGTGATTACAGCAACAGAAACTGTTGTCTTCGGTTGTGGCGATGGCACAATGGCGATTAACGGTGAAATTACACGTTGGGAATTTGCAAACAATGCGCCACCTTACTTGGTTTATCCTTCCAAAGATTTACAAATAATCACTCAATTACCGACTAAAGATTTACAGTCAATCTTAGTTGGAACAGATGGTTTAGATGACTGGCAAAAGCATCATGAACTAGACGATTTTTGGCAAGCAGAAAAGTATTTTAAAAATCCAGATCAAATAAGAAGAAGTCTAACCGTTGCCAATCGCAAACAAAGCATTTTAAGAGATGATGCTTCGCTTATAACAGTGCGTCGTCATTTCGAAAATAAACAGGGACTTTGAGAATGAAAGTATTTATCAATCAAAAAAAAGTCGAGCTTTCGCCACAAAAAATTATCGGCAAAGGAGGTGAAGCTGAAGTTTATGCCATCAATCAAAAAGAAGTTGCGAAGATTTTCAAAACACCAAATCATCTGGATTTTTCACAAGACATTGAAGCTCAAAAGTCAGCCGCAGAACGAATTCAAGAACATCAGCAAAAGCTATCGCAATTTCCGACAAATCTGCCGACAAATATCTTAGCTCCCAAAACTCTTATCCGAAATAGCCATGGGGAAATTCTTGGCTACACAATGTCTTACCTTCAGAGAGCACAGCCGCTCTATCGTTATGGCGATCGCCGCTTCCGAGAGCAGAATGGCATTACTCAAAACCAAGTCACAAAGCTTTTTATTGAGCTTCATAAAACTCTAACCAAACTCCATCAGCAATCAATTGTTGTCGGCGATTTTAATGATCTTAATATTTTAGTCCAGAACAATATTCCTTATTTCATCGATACAGATTCTTGGCAATTCAACCCATTTTTTTGTCAACTGTTTACAGCTAGATTCGTTGACCCCTTACTCTGCGACCAAACTTTAAATTATCCCCAGCTTACTACTGTTTACAATGCCGATTCAGATTGGTATGCCTTTACCGTTATGCTATTCCGTAGCTTGCTTTATGTAGAACCCTATGGGGGTATTTACAAAGACAAAAATATTCCGCAGGCTGCACGACCACTACACCGCATTACTGTATTTAATGAAAAGGTAAAGTATCCAAAGCCAGCTTTGTCTTACAAAATTCTAAATGATTATTTATTAGATTGCTTTAGAAGCTATTTTGAAAAAGATCAGCGCGGTATATTTCCGTTACATTTACTCAATGGCTTAAAGTGGAAAAATTGCTCTAACTGCGGAGAAATTCATTCCCATCAAAATTGTCCATTTTGCCAGATTAAAACTGTATTAAAACCGCTCCCTGAATTCTCTAATTTACATAATATTTTTTCGACCAAAGGCAGCATTTTAGCGACAGACATCACAGATCATCACTGCCACTATCTTTACTGGGAAAATGGCGAATTTAAGCGCGAAACTGGAGAAGTTGTGTTTAGAGGCGATCGCAGTCCGTTTTTAAACTTTTGGCTGAATGGCGATCGCACTTATGTCGGCCAAAGCCAGACAGTGCTTAGTTTTCGCGGCGGGCAGGTGCAACCAGAAGAAACCTTGCAAGGGGACATGTATCGGCAACAACCTTGTTTCCAGTCAAATCAAAGTCAACGCTACTGGCTATCCCAAGGAAAACTATGGTGTGATGGCACTTTGGGCCGCGATTATGTGGGTGATGTTTTGGCTGAACAAACACAATTTTGGTTAGGGCGATCGCTGGGATTTGGTTTCTATCAACTGGGTTCTTTGCTGACTGGATTTATCTTTTCAGTCCAGCGCCACGGTATTAATGATCAAATTACCTTACCTAAAATAACAGGCGAAATTTTAGCCGCAAATTGTGAAATTGGCTGCGATATTTGGTTATTTCTAGTAGTACAAAAACAAAGTAAAATTCAGCACCATCTTTATGTGATTGATGCCACAGGGAATTTACATTTAAGCCAAATTTTAGAACCTTTAGATCTGCCAAGTATTGAAGGTCACTGTCCGACGGAAACAGGATTGCTTGTGGCCACTGATCAAGGATTAGAAGAATGGTCTATCGTAAATGGTCAGCTGCAAAAACGTCTCCATCTAAGCACAACTAATTCTTTTACCCAAGCAAATCAAACTATAAAAGAAACCTCCCATAGTTTGTATTTTGTTGATGCTCAGCACATTAATCAACTCAGACAAAGCAATTGAAAAAGATATTAAAAAGTTAATGAGTTTTCTACTCTTTGAAATTACGAGTGGGAGGATATTCACCTTCAAAAAACTTGCGCTCATATTTGCCCAGCTGCCACCAAACCAGACCGAGAATAGCTGAAAAAGAGGCGATCGCCACCACTATTCCGTTGGGCAAACCATAGACAGCCGCCAGCGGTAATGCTAACCAAAGCACGAATAATAATCCCGCAGCAATAGTTCTCATTTTCTGGATATTTTTGACCGCATTCCGGCAACTAACGCAGTTTTCTGTATGGGAATGATATCGCTCCAAAAGTGTTTCATGACGGATATCGGCTGGCGCAAAAGCTTCAGTTGGGAAAGGTTCACCGTAAGTTTCTACCCATTTTCGATAGGCCAAAACAAATAAATCTGAGCTAGTCGGCAAATAACAAGTTTGAGCATAATTTTTTGACGATTTTTCTAATTCGCGCTCTTGGAGGTGCAAGAAAATTTGGTCGTCTTCCAAAATACCCATCTGATTTACATGGGAAAACCAACGCGGCGTGTATTTAAAAGCGAGCCTTGGAAACACCGATTTGAACCGAAAAGGCAGCCGCACGATCGCCCGGCATTTTCCTTTCTCAGTTGGCGTCGCATAAACAATCGTCATCACCTGCCCAAACGGACTCTCTTCGATGTCGTGCCACATCGTGCTGGGCGCGACAAAAGTTGTTTTTTGAGAACCCAACGTACCGCGTCGAGGGCCTTCTTCCCAGTTGCCAATAAAGCCAGTTTTGTCTAAATCTGAAACGTCGAGAATAAAGTCCTTTGCATTTTTACGATTGCCTACGCGGGGATGGTGCGTAAAAGCCACGTGGCTGGTGTCTAAAACATTTTCAAGCAACGTTGTGGTGTCGTAGGGAATATCTCGGCAAACATCCGCCATGACCCATTCTCCCTGATGTTCATTCAACACGGGCACAATCGGAATCGGTTGGGATGCGGCGTTATCTGGGTTGCCTGCGTAGACAAATAAAAGCCCTTGTTCAACGCGATTGGGATAGGTTTTCACCGCAGCGCGAGGACTGTTTTCGGCTCGACTAGTTTCGGCTTGAAAAGGAATTTTTTCGCAAGAACCTGTCTCAGAAAATTGCCAGCCATGGTAAGGACATTCCAAACAGCCATCGACAATCCGGCCTTCTGATAATGGCGCGAGGCGATGGGGACAAACATCCCGAAAAACATTCCACTGTTGGGTTTTGTCTTGCCACCAAATCACTAAAGGCTGTTCTAGCAACACAAAACGGGTCGGCTCAGTTTTGCTTAGATCCTGCACAAAATGCACGGGATACCATGCTTCTAACCAGTCAAATTTTTCTTGGGCAGCTTCAACAGTGACAGAAACGGGACTTGCAACCATAACCAGATTTTGGAAAATAAATTCTGACTTCAGCTTAACAAAATGAAACAATTGCTGGGGGACTGCTGCGATGCCCCTTAAGCCTTAACTAGTGGCGATCGCCTACAATAATTTAGACACAGCTATATAGATAAGAAGCAGAAAAATTATGTCCGTACTGGCGGCGATCGCAGTTTTAGCTCTCCTCATCGTGATCCACGAGCTTGGTCACTTCTCGGCCGCGAGACTCCAAAATATTCACGTCAACCGTTTTTCCATTGGCTTTGGCCCCACCCTCCTCAAGTACCAAGGCAAGGAAACTGAATACGCACTACGGGCATTTCCGCTTGGTGGTTATGTGGGTTTTCCCGATGATGACCCGGAGAGCGATATCCCCCCAGAAGACCCCAATCTTTTACGCAACCGTCCTGTTTTTGATCGGGCGATCGTCATTAGTGCTGGCGTCGTTGCGAACTTGATTTTTGCTTATTTTTTGTTGGTCGTCCAAGCCGGAACCGCTGGCTTTCAAGATATCGACTATCAACCCGGCGTCCGCATTCCCCAAGTTTTGACGGAAATGGCTTCCCCCGCCGCAAAAGCAGGCATTCAGGGTGAAGATGTCGTCTTAGCCGTCGGTTCCATTGAGCTACCCACCGGGCAAGCCGCGCTCGAAGATCTACGAGACTTGATTCAAAACGCCCCAGACCAAGAGCTAACTTTAAAAATTCAACGCGGTTCAGAAATTTTATCCCTTGATGTCACCCCCGATCTTGGCAGTGATGGTCAGGGTAAAATCGGTGTGATGCTTGCCCCAAATGGTGACATCGTACGTCGTCGTGCCAGTAATCCAATCGCCGCACTAAAAGCTGGCTCCAAAGAATTTCAACGTCTTGCAGGCTTAACGGTTCAAGGCTTCAGCCAACTTCTGTTCAACTTCCAAGAGACGGCCAAACAAGTATCTGGCCCTGTGGCGATCGTGGCGGTCGGTGCTGATTTAGCCAAAGACGATCTGACTAATCTGTTCCAATTTGGTTCGCTAATTAGTATCAACCTCGCCATTATTAATATCCTGCCGCTACCAGCTCTCGATGGTGGTCAACTGGCCTTTTTGTTAATTGAAGCGTTGCGCGGTAAGCCTTTGCCCATGCGCTTGCAGGAAAACATTATGCAAACAGGTTTAGTCTTGCTGCTTGGTTTGGGCGTGTTTTTGATTGTGCGCGACACCGTTAATCTGGCATTTTTCCAAAATCTGATTCGCTAACGCTGGCGATCGCCTGATTCCCTCATTCTGAAAAAGATTGGGGGAGTTTTCTTTAAATACCTACTTTTTCTAAAACGATGCCTCAAAAATTTAGCCCCGAAAAAATGGCTCGCCTCCGCGACGAAGCGCAAAACCCGTATCGTGGTCTCCGGCAATTTGTTTACATTTGTTTTGGCATTTCTGGCGGTGTTGGCGGCGTGGTTTTTCTCGCACAAATTGCAGCGGGACGAGATCTCGAAAAGGCAATCCCAAATTTCGCGGTGCAAGCTGGCGTTGTCGGTTTGATGCTTTTTTTGTGGCGATGGGAAAATAAGCGAAAATTAGCTAAGAAAAATTCAAAAAAGTAACAATATCTTTTTAGCGTATGCAGCCTTTAATCATGCCGGAACCGTTACAGCCGGGCGATTTGCTTAAAGTCATTTCGCCAAGTGGTCGGCTACTGGAGCATGATGCGCTGCTGGCTGGGGTGAAAATTTGGCGTGACCAAGGCTATCGGGTGGAATTCACGACGGGTTGGGATCAGCAGTTTGGTTATCTTGCGGGCAATGATCAACTACGTCGTCAGGCGATCGCCGAAGCTTGGTTTGATCCCAAATGCAAAGGCATTCTCTGCGCGCGCGGTGGTTATGGCGGGATGCGTCTGCTGGAGGATTGGGACTGGAAAATTGACCAAATTACCCCAAAATGGCTAATTGGTTTTTCCGATATTACAAGTTTGCTTTGGAGTTTGGCGACTGTTGGCGTTGGTAGCTTGCACGCGCCTGTTCTGACCACTTTGGCGAGCGAGCCAGATTGGTCATTACAAAGATTATTTGAAGTTGTTCAGGGTAAAGGGCTTGCCCCGTTACAAGGTAAAAGCTGGGTTACAGGCAAAGCAGAGGGCATTTTATTGCCAGCTAATTTGAATGTCGCGACCCACATTTTGGGCACACCGTTACAGCCCGATTTTGAGAATGTTATTTTAGCGCTAGAAGATGTCACAGAAGCGCCCTACAGCATTGATCGCCTGTTGACCCATTGGCGGTTGCGGGGTGTTTTTAAGCGGGTCAAAGGAATTGCCTTGGGACGGTTTAGCCGTTGTGATGAACTGGGTTCGGCTGACAGTTTTTCCGTGATGCAAGTGCTGGGCGATCGCCTGACAGATTTAAACATTCCCGTCATTGCTGAGTTACCCTTTGGGCACGATGGTGAGAATGCCGCGTTACCCGTTGGTCAGACCGTAATCCTTGACGGTGATCAAGGAACGTTGAGCTTTTTAAATCAATAAATTCCGCCAAACAAAATATCTTGGCGGCGATCGCCCCGCATTCCAGCAAACTCAGCCCAGAGGCGAATCATCAATAAGGTAAACTATTCTCTTGTGCCTATAAGAAAAGAAGCCTTGGTAGGAAAACCGTGCGAAAGATTATTATTGCGGGTAACTGGAAAATGTTTAAGACTCAAGCCGAGTCTTTAGAATTTCTCAAAGAAATATTGCCCAAAATTGCCGACTCCCATGAAGAACGAGAAGTTGTACTCTGTACCCCTTTCACTGATCTAGGATTAATGTCCAAAAGTCTCCACGGCACGAGAATTCGCCTTGGGGCGCAGAATATCCACTGGGAAGACGAAGGCGCCTTTACCGGAGAAATCTCTGGCGCGATGCTCACCGAAATGGGTGTTCGCTACGTCATCGTCGGCCACAGCGAACGTCGTCAATATTTTTGTGAAACCGACGAAACCGTCAATCAACGACTTAAAGCTGCCCAGCGTCATGATCTAATCCCGATCCTTTGCGTTGGCGAAAGCAAAGCCCAGCGTGATGCCGGCGAAACCGAAACAGTAATTTTTGCACAACTCGAAAAAGATTTAGTCGATGTTGACCAAAACAAACTCGTCATTGCCTACGAACCAATCTGGGCAATCGGTACAGGTGATACTTGCGAAGCAAAAGATGCAAACCACGTGATCGGCCGCATTCGCAGCAAACTGACCAACAAAAACGTGACAATTCAGTACGGTGGGTCAGTCAAGCCTGCCAATGTTGATGAAATTATGGCCCAGCCCGAAATCGACGGTGCATTAGTCGGCGGTGCGAGCCTCGAAGCAGACAGCTTTGCTAGCTTGGTTAACTTTGCGTAGCTATTGCTAGATATTCATTTGCGAATATTGATTTTCTAAGGAGAAGGCTCTCGAACTTATTGAGAATTTTCTCCTTATTTTTACAAATTTTTTGATTAAACTTTTTTATTTAAATCTGGATAGATGCCTACTTTAACGACATCTCGCTCAAGTTTTCCTCTGACGGCGGTCATTGGTCAAGACGTCATCAAAACGGCACTGCTCCTCGGCGCGGTGGATCCTGCTCTCGGTGGGGTGGCGATCGCCGGCAAACGCGGTACAGCAAAATCAGTCATGGCGCGGGGTCTTCATTCACTATTGCCCCCCATCGAGATTATCAAAAACAATCAATACAATTGTGATGCCGAAAACGATAACGAGTGGGATGACATCACCGCAGCAGAACACGGCGACACACCCACAAGCGATATTCCGACCCAAGTCATTGCTGCACCCTTCGTCCAAATCCCCCTTGGTGTCACCGAAGATCGCTTGCTTGGCTCCGTCGATGTCGAAGCATCCGTGCGTCAGGGAGAACCAGTATTCCAGCCCGGACTGCTAGCCCAAGCACACCGAGGTGTTCTCTACATCGACGAAATCAACCTCCTCGACGACCAAATTGCCAACCAGCTTTTAAGCGTACTCACCGACGGACGTAACCAAATCGAGCGAGAAGGCATCAGTTTTTCCCATCCCTGCCGCCCATTACTTATCGCGACCTACAACCCTGAAGAAGGCAATCTTCGTGAGCATTTGCGCGATCGCATTGCCGTAACCCTTTCCGCTGACCGTGTACTGGCTTTAGAAGAGCGGGTTGAAGCAGTCGAACAAGTCGTGCAGTACGCCAACGCGCCCCAAGCCTTTCTCAAAAGTTATGAAGATGACCTCGATGGTTTACGCACCCAAATTATCTTGGCGCGGGAATGGCTGAAAGAAGTCAAAATCACCAAAGATCAAATCGCTTACCTTGTGAATGAAGCCGTACGAGGAAGTGTCGAAGGGCATCGAGCCGAATTGTTTGCCGTTCGCGTTGCCATGGCCGCCGCCGCCCTAGATGGTCGTAATGCTGTCACCGCCGATGATTTGCGTACAGCCGTAGAACTGGTCATTTTGCCTCGCGCAACAACGATTCCGACGCCGGAAGACGACGATATGCAGCCTCCCCCACCGCCGCCGCCACCACAATCCCAGGATGACTCTGAGGATGAAGATCAAGCCGACGACGATGATCAAGACGATCCTGATGAGGATGACAAAGAAGACGAGCAGGACGAACCGGAAGAACAGGAACCGCCAAGCATCCCCGATGAATTTGTCTTCGATCCAGAAGGCGTAGTACTCGACCCCAGTATTCTTGCCTTTGCACAGATGATGCAAAACAAGGGTAATTCTGGTAAGCGCGGCATGATTTTTTCAGATGATCGGGGCCGCTATATCAAACCGATGTTGCCTCGCGGTAAAGTGCGTCGAATTGCAGTGGATGCAACGCTTCGAGCCGCTGCTCCTTATCAAAAAGCACGCCGTCTGAAAAATCCGGATCGCAAAGTAATTGTTGAACAAGGAGATTTGCGGTCAAAACGCATGGCGCGAAAAGCCGGTGCGCTGATGGTTTTCCTTGTTGATGCGTCGGGTTCGATGGCGTTGAACCGAATGCAAGCAGCGAAAGGAGCCGTGATGCGTTTGCTGACAGAAGCTTATGAAAATCGTGACCAAATTGCTTTGATTCCATTTCGCGGTGAAATGGCGGAAGTTTTGTTACCACCAACGCGCTCGATTACCCTTGCCAAGAATCGTTTGGAAACGTTGCCTTGTGGTGGTGGTTCGCCCTTGTCTCACGGTCTAACTCAGGCGGTGAATGTGGGCGTGAATGCGCAGAGATCTGGTGATGTCGGTGAGGTAGTGATTGTGGCGATTACGGATGGTCGCGGTAATATTCCGCTCGCGCGTTCCTTGGGTGAAACACCGGAGGAAGGGGAAGCGAAGCCTGATATTAAAGCAGAATTGCTGGAAATCGGCAAAAAGATCCGCGCGTCTGGCATGAAACTTTTAATTATCGATACGGAGAAAAAGTTTATTTCTTCGGGCTTTGGTAAGGAGTTAGCGAAGCAAGCGGGCGGCAAATATTATCGTCTCCCGAAAGCAACAGATCAGGCGATCGCCGCCATGGCAAAAAACGCAATGAACGATATTTAAAAACATTTCAAATAAAAAAAGCCTCCATAGATAGTACTGTGGAGGCTTTTTCAACTTGTTAACAAGATTGCATTATCTAGGCAAATTCTTTTGAATCTTTGACCATTTCCTTAATGAGAGGCGCAAGGATAATTTCCATCGCAAAGCCCATCTTGCCACCGGGGACAACAAGCGTCGTATGGCGAGACATAAACGAACCCGGAATCATGCTGAGCAAATAAGGGAAATCAATATCAAATCGCTCATAGAAACAGCGGTTCGTGTGGATAATCACAAAGCTCTCATCAGGCGTTGGGATATCCCGTGCGATGAATGGATTGGATGTATCAACCGTAGACACACGCTGGAAATTGATGTGAGTCTGGGAGAACTGAGGCGTGATGTAATTTACGTAGTCAGGCATTCGGCGGAGAATCGTATCAACGATCGCCTCAGCACTGTAGCCTCGTTCTGCGTTGTCACGAGAGATTTTTTGGATCCACTCAAGGTTAACAATCGGCACAACACCGACTAATAGATCAACGTGTTGGGCAACATTCACACCTTGGCTCGCCACACCACCGTGGAGGCCTTCGTAGAAAATAATGTCGCTATTTTCTTTGATGTCTTCCCAAGGTGTAAATTCACCGGGCTTACGGTCTACTTTTAAGCGAGCACTATGATGTTCAGCTTCTTCGGCACTGTGGAGATAATATCGTTGCTGGCCTGTACCGGACTCGCCATATTCTTTAAAAAGAGCTTCTAGTTTGTCGAGGACATTGCAATAGAGTCCAAAGTGGCTCAAATTTTTACCACCAGCGGAAGCTTTTTCCATCATCGCGCGCATTTCAACGCGATTGTATTTATGATAACTATCGCCTTCTACAACGACGGGGTTAATTTTTTCTAGGCGAAAAATATGCTCAAAGGCACGTTTGACGGTAGATGTTCCAGCTCCGGATGAACCAGTGACAGCAATGATCGGGTGTTTTTTTGACATGGGGGAGAAGCTCTCGGATGAAATAAATGAATGATTGCTAGATGGTAATGCTGTTGATGTTGTTCTAACTGGCTAGCGTTAGAGGTTGCTCCCTTGATCGGGCGGATGCATTGCGATGGCCGTCTAGCGGTGGGATGTTGCGCTTGGCTAACACATCAAGGCAAATCCCGTAGGACAGATGATATCAGTCTGATGGTGTTTCGCGATATTGCTCTTGTTTTTAAGGGCTTTTTTGTTGGGGGCGATCGCCGGATTTTATGCTCCGATAGATAAATAAACACAAAAACTCGCTAAAGAAAGTATTAGACTCACTTATATAGAAATTAAGCTATGGGTATATTTTTATGTATTGATTAAAGACTATAGTGCTGATACACTCAATTTAGTAGAACAAGCTTAAGAAAAAGTCTAGCCCTAAGATGCTTACTCCCTTACAATCATTTAAATCAGCTACTTTCTAAGCTGACGATGCTGGATAGTTAGGCTTTTTCAAAGTCTCTCTGGTGTATTGCTTCTGACCAAAGCAACCGATAGACGACAACCTATCCCACTCAATAAATATCTTTGATGCCGTCTTTAAATATGAGTACTTTTTTCAGTCAAAGTGTCTGGCTTGTCCCTTGTTATACCTTGCTGGGGATGGGCCTTTCTCTGTTATGGATGCCCGGCATTACCCGGAAAACAGGGCCACGTCCGGCGGGTTATTTAAATATTATTTGTACGCTGACGGCATTGGTACATAGTTGTCTGGCGTTTTTAGAAATCAACCAGCAACCTGCACTAAAGCCTTCCTTTGTGTGGTTGCAGGCTGCGGATTTGACGTTGGCTGTCGATCTCGATATTTCGGCCATTACAGTCGGCGCTTTGATCCTGATTACGGGCATTAATTTTTTAGCGCAAATCTATGCGATCGCCTATCTAGAGATGGATTGGGGTTGGCCCAGATTTTTTGCAACCATGGGTTTGTTCGAAGCCGGGATGTGTGCCCTTGTGCTGTGTAACTCGCTCTTTTTCAGTTACGTCATTCTAGAAGTTTTGACATTAGGCACATACCTGCTGATTGGCTACTGGTTTAACCAGTCGTTGGTGGTCACGGGGGCGCGGGATGCGTTCTTAACGAAACGAATCGGCGACCTGTTCCTATTAATGGGTGTGGTTGCCCTCTTGCCTTTAGCGGGTACTTGGAATTTTGATGGCTTAGCAGTCTGGGCGCAAACGGCAGATCTTGACCCGACTTTGGCGACTCTACTTTGTCTAACTTTAATTGCGGGGCCTTTGGGCAAATGCGCTCAATTTCCCCTTCACCTCTGGCTCGATGAAGCGATGGAAAGTCCAGTACCAGCGACCGTTGTGCGGAGTAGTTTGGTGGTGGGTACGGGGGCATGGGTGCTAATTAAGTTACAGCCTATTTTTGCCCTATCAGATTTTGCGTCAATGTTTATGGTGGTGATTGGTGCGACCACGGCCATTGGAGCTTCTTTGGTGGCGATCGCCCAGATTGATATCAAACGTTCCCTGTCTTATTCCGTCAGCGCCTACATGGGCATGGTGTTTATGGCAGTCGGAACCCAGCAGGACGAGACAACTTTAGTTTTACTACTGACCTATGGCGTAGCGATGGCATTACTCGTGATGTCAGTCGGTAGCGTTGTTTTGACAAATATTACCCAAGACCTAACCCAGTATGGTGGTCTCTGGTCACGCCGCCCTATCACTGGCATCTGTTACCTCGTCGGAGCAGCCTCCTTGATTGCCATGCCTCCCTTCGGTGGATTTTGGAGCTTGGCACGACTCACCAGTAACCTCTGGGCAGAGCGCCCGTTATTAGCCGTGATTGTCATTATGGTCAACAGTTTGACTGCCTTTAGTCTCATGCGAGAATTTAGCCTAATTTTTGGCGGCAAACCAAAACAAATGATGGTGCGATCGCCAGAAGGATTATGGGCACTAGTCCTGCCGACAGTTGTCCTAGCAGGCTTTGCTCTCCACAGCCCTCTCATTTTGGCGACCCTCAATTTTCTAGCACCCAGTTGGCAACAATTAACCCAGCCCATCATTGCCGCATTAGTCGCATCCACTATTTTTGGCGGCGGTATCGCAGTCTATCTTTATCTCAACGAAAATATTCAAAAACCGCTCAACGTCGTGCCAGAGCCAGTTCGCAACTTCTTTGCCAAAGACCTATACACCGCAGAACTTTACGACAACACAATCGTTGCTAGCGTTGCTTTTATTTCAAAAATTGTCGATTGGCTAGACCGCTACTTCGTTGATGGTGTGATCAATCTGTTTGGTGTCTTCACCATTTTTGGCGGCCAAAGTTTGAAATATAACAACTCTGGTCAGAGCCAATATTACTTATTTTCAATCGTGATTGGCTTACTGCTGTTTCTCTCCGTTATTTTCTATCCCTATTTGTCTGCCGTTCATTTTTAAACTTCGCCTTATTTTAATTTACCGATCTTTTTAAAAAATCACTCCTTAAAAAAATGCTGACGCTCATCTTACTCATTCCATTAATAGGAATAGGGATTCTCAATCTCTGCCCGCCAAAATATTCCCGCACCACTGCGACTATCACAACTCTCGCGAGTTTCAGTATTAGCCTTGGGTTACTTTTTAACTTAGACCTAAGCAACCCAGAACTGCAATTTACAGCGTTTCTACCTTGGCTGGAAATATTGGGTTTAAACTACAACATTGGCGTAGATGGTTTATCCTTACCGCTCGTTGTTTTAAATGGATTTTTAACGCTAGTTGCCATCTATAGCATCGGTGCTGATATCCACCGACCAAAGCTTTACTATTCGCTGATCTTATTTATTAATAGCGGTATTACAGGTGCTTTAATTGCTAGCAACTTACTGCTATTTTTCTTGTTCTACGAATTTGAGCTGATTCCGTTTTACCTGATGATTGCTATTTGGGGCGGCAAAAAAAGAGGTTATGCTTCGACTAAATTTTTGATCTATACTGCAATTTCTGGATTGCTCGTGTTGGGTGCTTTTCTCGGTATTGTTTGGCTGAGCCAATCACCTGATTTTGACTTGCAAAACCTCACGCTAAGCAAGCTCGATCTAGATACAAAAATCATTTTACTTACTGTCTTACTCATCGGTTTTGGGATTAAAATTCCGCTTGTACCTTTGCATACTTGGTTACCAGATGCTTATGTCGAAGCGAATTGCGCGGTGACAGTTTTGTTAGGTGGTATTTTCGCGAAATTAGGTACTTATGGATTGATTCGTTTTGGCCTACAACTTTTTCCTGAAGCTTGGCAATCTGTGGCTCCTGCTCTCGCTGTGATTGGTACAGTCAGCGTAATGTACGGTTCGCTCGCTGCAATTACTCAACGAGATTTGAAACGGATGGTTGCCTATAGTTCGATTGGTCATATGGGTTATATTTTGGTCGCGATGGCTGCGGGAACCGAACTCAGTGTTTTGGGGGCGATCGCCCAGATGATTAGCCATAGTTTGATTTTGGCATTGCTATTCCATCTTGTCGGCATCATTGAGCGCAAAGTTGGGACGAGAGATCTTGATGTTCTGAATGGACTAATGAATCCAGTACGAGGTCTGCCGCTTACGAGTAGTCTGCTGATTTTGGCCGGGATGGCGAGTGCAGGGATTCCGGGTCTCATTGGCTTTATCTCAGAATTCATGGTATTTCAAGGCAGTTTTAGTCGATTCCCGATTCCTACTTTGTTTTGCATCATTGCGTCGGGCTTAACGGCTGTTTACTTCGTAATCCTGCTAAATCGGACGTGTTTCGGAAAACTTGATAATAGCCTCGCTTATTACCCAAAAGTTTTCCTCTCTGAAAAAATTCCGGCGATCGCCCTCACGAGCACAATCATCTTTTTTGGCCTATATCCCGCTTCGCTAATCCGGTGGATCGAACCCGCCGCCAAACAATTTGCGGTCATTATGCCGACCCAAACAGTTGTTTTGAATTCAGAACAAATTCCAGCAACTCAGGCATTAGAAAAGCTACCGCTCAAAGCCCTTTAAAGAAGTATATTTCCTTCGACAAACGACAAATACTTTTTAACAAGTCAAACAATGATCACCACAAAACTTCCGCCCTCAACCCATCGCTACGCAGACGTTGTTCATCGCCTAGAAGCAGGTGGCTCTATGCTGCCAGATACTCCAGAAAATCTGATGCAAATCATCGGCATCTACAAAGCCTACGCCGTGCCGATGGATTTTTATTGGCGGGATTTACTCTACATCGCCGAGCAAGTTTTTCTAGAGCCTTTACCCTTTTTTAAATATTTTCTTCCCCAAGAATATCTCGACCTGCAAAATCACTATTCCGGTGACGAAGCAGACCTCCGTATTTGGCGCGGTACTGGTTCAGCCCACCCCGAACTTTTAGAGTTTATGAGTAAAGGGGAAACCTTTAAATCCTCCAAATTATTTCACCATCTGTTCCACGACCGCATCAACATGGAATTTGCCGAAGCCTGTATGCGGGCAATGTTGTGGCATGGTCGCGACATGGGCATGGGACAATTTGACGCCTATCTCGATTCCGAAGAATATATTGCTAACGCTGACCGCGCGATTAAGGCTTACTTTAAAGGCAATCCAGTCATGCTGGGTCTATATAAACTCTTTCCTGAAATGTTCCTCGAACAAGTGCGAGAACTCTCCTACTATTCCAACCTCGGTTTGTTCTGGGAAGTGATGGCTCCGGTCTTTTTTGAAATGTCAGATATTTACGATGAAGGTGGTTTTAAAGGTGTGCCAGATGCGATGGATTTTTTGGTAAATGGGATCTTTGCGATCGCCGGTCGTCCGATTTACCACCACGTCTATATTGATGGCGAATGCTTTGAAATTATTCCCAAGTCCAAAGCGTTCACTTGGCTCTACGAAGCAGCCTTGCCCTACGTTGAAGCCGTCTTTTATCGCACCGCACCTTTCCGAGGCACAAAATCCTACAACGCCCAAGCAGAACAAGTGCCCCTAGAGCAAAAAGACTTCCATTTCGGCATTTTATACGCCGATGTTTTTCCCGTAGGCACAGCAGGTATTCCCCCGACATTGTTGATGGATGATATGTATCATTTTCTGCCTCAATATCTCAAGGATTATTACAAAGAACATTGCCGGGGTGAGGATGATGAATTGATTCAGCTGGGAATTACTTTTCAGCGTTCGATGTACAACGTCACTTCTGCCGTTATTCAGGCTTTGAGAACCGCGTTGCTATATCCATTAGACGATGAAAACCCTAAACATTTGCAGAAGAACCGCGAATTTTTTGAAGCGCAAATGGATCGTTTCCTCCGCCCAGAAGCTCGCTTGCCAGAAATTCAATCTGCTGATTATCGCTAATAAATTGTGGTGATCAACCAAAGATTTACCGATTGAAACTATCAAAAATTAAATTCTCATCTCTGTTGAATAATTGCTATGCCAAATATTGTTGATATTGCTGTAAATACAGAAGGTTTTTCTACGCTTGTGGCTGCCGTTACTGCTGCAGGTTTAGTGGAAGCTCTCTCAGGAGATACTGAATTAACGGTGTTCGCTCCAACCGATGACGCCTTTGCGAATCTTCCTGCCGGGACAGTACAAACGCTTGTACAAAATCCGCCACAACTGGCTCGTATTCTCTGTTTTCATGTCGTGGCAGGCAAGTTAAAAAAAGAGGATTTAATCAAGCTAAAAGAAGTGACATCATTAGAAGGGTCGCCAATTCCTATTTCTGGAGATGGTGCATTTGAAGTTAAAAACGCGACCGTTATTGCTGCAGACATCGAAGCAGACAACGGCATTATCCATGTGCTGGATCGCGTGATTTTAATGGGCTGATTGTTGAAAAAATGCAACTAGCGCTTTTGAGCGCTTGTTACTCATCACTAAATTAGGTTGCTGTTGAATCAAACGAACGGCAACCTAAGTGGTTTAAGCGTGCGGAGTATTGGCTTCAGGGCAAAAAGCGATTCCGTAGCAAGTTTTTTGGTGACGGTAACTATCCTAAATTTGTCGTTCATGACATAAATACAAGATCTTAATACTAGAGATTTTCCAGACTTATAGGATACTGGTAGTAGTAGTAATCTCATTGATGTGACCTGCTATGCCGTTTGTTCTTGTCACCAAAATTTGCCCAAGATTGTTACATTGATCGAACCTCTCCGCTCCTAACTCACAACGCTATAGGTCAGAGCCATGATTGAAATGAATGTTGCTGGGATTGCCCTTGATGCTATTACCCGAAGCCCCATTGTTCTGTTGAAGGATGCTTCTGAGCGGCGTGCGCTACCGATTTATATTGGTCAGGATCAGGCTCGATCAATTATGAATGTGCTTGATGGCAAAAAACCGCCTCGTCCACTCACTCATGATCTGCTGACTAATTTTGTGGAGGCGTGGGATATCGAGCTGGAGAAGGTGATTATTCATGCTCTTGAGGATAATACGTTCTACGCGGTGCTGTGTACACGCCAAGGTGAGCTGAAACAGGAAATTGACTGTCGTCCTAGTGATGCGATCGCCCTTGCTTTGAGAATGGATAGTCCGATTTGGGTGCTGGAAGAAGTGATTTCTGAAGCGTCGATTCCTGTAGACCGGACTGCGGATGAAGAAGAACGGGAAGCATTTCGGGAATTTGTGGACAGCCTGAGTCCTGAAGCTTTGATTCGCCATAGCACTCAAAATCAGTCGGTTAATCCGGAAGAAGGTTAAGCCGAACTGCGAGCTACTCTTTGAGATTTATCGTTAAAGTGGCTATGTTGAATATTTTCAGGCATTTATGACGATTTTTGCCTATACCTATAGTGATCCTCTCCTTGACGAACCTGCGGACGCGGATATTTGGGGTGTGGAGATTGAGCAAGTTTATGCTGATTTGGGTCAACGGGAACGGTTACAAGCGCTGATGGCGCAGGTGCAGGTACAGCCGCCCAATTATTTATTGCTACGAAAGTTAGATGAGTTGGGCGACAATCTGACGGAGATCGGCGATCGCCTCCAGTTTTTTACGCAACAAAATATCGAAATCATTACAACCGAGCAAGATTATCCCGCGCCAAAACACCGAGATTTTGGGCAGCTCAGCCAGCTTTTTGATGACATTACCCAACGCCAAATCAGTCGGCAAATTCAACGGGGCCATGCTAAAAATCGCCGCAAATGTCTCCCCCCACCAGGCCGCACGCCCTACGGTTACAAACGAGGCCAAGATCGCTATCTACTCAATCGCAGCACAGCCCCCGTCGTCAAAGCATTTTGCGAACATTTCTTGTTATATGGGTCGTTGCGGGGTGCAGTCCGTCATTTAGAGCAGCGTTTCGGTAAAAAAATTGCGGTCTCCACCGGGCGCAAATGGTTGACCAGTGTCGTGTATCGGGGTCATCTGCAATACAAAGACGGCGCGATGATCACCAATACCCACGCCGCCATTTTGAATGATAGTGAAGCGGCTCAGATTGATCGCCTGATTCGTCGTAATCGTAAAGTGCCTCCTCGGAGCGCCAGCGCGCCTCGGAGTTTGGCCGGGTTGGTGCAATGTGCCGAATGCCAAAGTAAATTAACGGTTGCTCGTGTCACCCGTCGCGGCAAAAAACAGGAATATCTTTATCTACGGCCTCTCAATTGTCTCGCGCAAAAAAAATGTGCGGCGATCGCCTACGACAAAGTTTTTCGCGCCAGCGTACAAGCCATTTGCCAAGAACTCCCCAAAATCGTCGCCCAAATGCAAGCCCCGCCCCTAGAACAAATCAAAGCCCAACTTGCCAGTCAGATCCAAGCCAAACAAGCCCTCATCGACAACTTACCCGAACTCGTGGCCCAATCCGTTTTCGATTCCCAAACCGCCGAACTGCGCCGGTATCATCTCCATACAGAAATCGCCCAGCTCCAAAATCGTCAGAACCAGCTTCCCCCCGCAAACTTGAAGGCGATCGCCAAAACCATCACCCTAGAACAATTTTGGTATGACCTCTCCGAAGCCGAAAAACGCTTTTATCTCCGCGAATTTCTCGACCAGATCCAAATCCAGCGGCCAGCACCAAACCAGTGGGAAATCCAGTTAAAGTTCATTTTTTAGACCAGTTTCCGATACACTAATGAGTAATTTAAACTTTCTATAAGTACATAAATAAACGGCATGGAAATCGGGCAAAAAGTACAAGTATTTCGTCTACGTGACCGCGTAGAAAAAGATATCGCAGACAAACTCGGCAAAGTCGGCACAATCGAAGACTTTCGTGTCACAGACGGTAGCGGTATCGGTGCAATTGTTGCATTCGACGACAAATCAACAGCTTGGTTCTTCGAAAACGAGCTACGTTCTGCCTCCTAAGCTTTCAACATTTTCATAAAAGTAAAACAATTGCACAGCGAGCGTCTCCACTATGGGACGCTTTTTGCTGACAAAAATCACAACAATTCTTTGTTTAACAAGCAACGACAAATATCGCGCACCCAAAACACGTGGGCTAAGATAGTCATATCTATCGATCTAGCAGCCTAGACTCCCATAGATAAGGAAAGAAACTTTATCCAAAGCGAAATAGTCATCAGAAGTGACAGTGCTTTTACAGCCTAAATATGTATTCAACCATGATGAAATCCTCTCTAATTGCTCTCTCCTGCGGTCTCAGCCTCGCTATCCTTGGCCTTGCTGCTAGCCCCAGCCTCGCCCAAGAGAACGAAGATATTTACCAAAGCAACGAAAACTCCACTACTTTTGGCGGTAATGAGAACTTTAATCCCTTCGACCTAATTCACAATTCTCGCCTCAACGGTGGTCGTAACGCCGCAGAATTTAACAGCGAATCTGGCGAAAATATTAGTAATGCAGCAGCAAGTTATCGTCAGCAACTGTTGCAATATCTAAAAACTCAAAAACAAACATCAGAATCACCAGTAATACCCGATGCAGCGGTTGAGACTACGCCGACCGAGACTGACTCAACGATGTAATGTATCGTGATTTGTTGTTCAAAAACAGAATTTGAACAGCCAGAGTTCACTCATTTCTGTGGACGGCTTAAAGCAATCGCATCAGTCAAATCACCTATTCGATAAGAAACATTGCAGTTTTTAGGCTGCGGTGAATATCGCTAAATCTTGCCCATACACTCGAAACAAAGTTATCTAACGGAGTTTTGCTGTGATGGGTAAGTTTGTGTTTGGTAGTTTACTGCTTAGCTTGGCTGTGCTCTCCTCTTGCGGCAAAAGTCTGAGGTGAGGTGGCATTTGGTGATGTGGATCTAGGAGGTGGCGAAGTTGAGATGGTCTGTGGCAGCAAAATTATTGATGTGCCTTGGTCTGAGTTTAAAAAGTGTATGAAGATTGATCCTGATTTTTGGGTTTTGATTACAATGATTGACACTAATTAGAGTTGTTTAATTAAGTTTGTGGCGATCGCCGGAAATAAACAGGCAGTATCTAAGATAATGGACATCAATTACGCTAAGTATTGATGTAAAAGCCGCGTTACGAGAAGAGGAAAAGAACATTGAAACGGATGGACGCAGGAGAACTACTAGAACGTTACGCAGCAGGTGAGCGGGACTTTCGGGAAGTCAATCTTGAAGGCGCTTTTCTCGGCGGCGCAAATTTGAACGAAGTGAATCTCCGCGAAAGTAGTTTGATGCGCGTTGTGTTTACCGGAGCCTCCTTGAAACAGGCGAATCTCCGGGAAGCAGACCTGAGTTACTCCAGTCTTCAATGCGATTTTAGTCAAGCAAACCTCATTTCCAGCAACCTCACTGAAGCCAATCTCACCGCTGCAAAAATGGCCTATTGTGGTTTGCGCGCTGCGAATTTGACGAAGGCGAGATTAACGTCGGCTGACCTTTCCTACGCAATCCTGAACGAAGCAATTATGCGGGACTGCAATTTATCTAAAGCAAATTTGACGGAAGCTTTTATTGGTCGGGCAAACTTGACTCAAGCGAATCTTGAAGAGGCCAATTTACAGGGTGCTAACCTCACGAGCGCGATTTTGATCGGTGCAAATCTCAAGGGTGCAAATCTTTCTAACGCCATTCTCCACGGTGTTAACGCTACGGGGGCGATCGCCGATCAAGCCGATTTTAGTAAAGCGAAATTAAATAGTGCCAACCTGACGAATGTAAAGTTACGCAATGCGAATTTGCGAGAAGCACAGTTGGCTTGGACGACGCTGAGAGGTGCTGATTTGACGGAAGCGAAGTTGTTTCGGGCGAAATTATATTGGTCGAATTTTACGGGTGCGAACTTGACCCACACGATGTTGATGGATGCGACGATGGACAAGGTGAATTTCCGGAATGCGATCCTCGACGGCACGATTTTCCCACAGGGAGTAGATATGCCGACGGTACTCTGATGTGAAATTTTTGGGTATTGATTTTGGCTGGATGTCTGGGGCAAGTGGCTTGTGTTGCCTAGAAATAGAGCGTGAAAAGTTGGCGATCGCCGCCTTTGATCTCTTGCTTGATCCCCGCGAAATTGTGGCATGGGTTGATCAAGTTTTACCCGCTGAGTGCCCCGGCCTCGTCGCAGTCGATGCACCGACAATTATTCCTAACTTGACTGGCACAAGATTGCCCGATCGCTTGACCCACAAATATTTCGGTAAATATCACGCCGGCTGTTATCCCGCTAATTTGAACCGCCCCTTTGCACCTCGCACCACAGCTTTAGGGTTTGATCTTGAAGCGCGGGGTTTTGCTCATGCGCCGACGATAGTCGCCCAACAATTCGGGCGTTACCAGATCGAAGTGTTTCCTCATCCGGCGATGGTGAATTTGTTTGATTTAGAGCAAATTATTAAGTACAAAAAAGGCAAGTTGGGCGATCGCCGCCAAGAATTATTACGTGTCGTTCATCTCATCGAGACCGTTTTAACCCGACTAGAACCTTGCTTAACCTTCAATTCACACTGGCAAAATTTAATTGCCGAAATAGACACAGTGAATGGGCGAGTGCTTAAAACCATCGAAGATCAAATCGATAGTCTCATTTGTGCGTATATCGGCGCTTACTGGTGGTATTGGGGAAGTGCCAAAAATCAAACGCTCGGCGATCGCACCTCCGGCTACATTATCGTGCCCCACCGCCAACCAACAGACGAGACCCCAAGCCTTTAAAAAGTGAGGATTTCAGCACAACATCGTCCGAAAAAATCCTAGCATTATATAATGCTAATCCATCAAAATCGCGACTAATCCCACACAAGACAGACCCCAGAACCAGCACAACCGAAAGTCAGGTGCTGTTGTCAAAATTACAGATTTTGTCAAATGTGTTCGGATGTCCGGAATTTTGTGTCACCATAGTACATCCACTGCGATTTTCATTGAAAATTTGACGCCTGATTTTCTACCCCAGGCAACCCCGTAGCTCCTATCTAGAAGAACACCTATGACCACGACAACGACTAAAACTTGGAAAGAAGTCCTCGGCGATCGCATCTCCCCCCAAATGACCGAAGAGATCGATACCTTCGAAAACCAGATGGCCTTACGCTGTCAAAGCAAACTAGACGAAAAAGTCTTTGCCGAACTCCGTTTACGTCGTGGTGCCTACGGTCAACGCTACGATAACGGCTACCGTAACGACGGCGAAAAATCCAAAGAAATCCCCTTCCCCAAAATCGAACTCACCAAAGGCCCAGACACCAAGTGGCAAGCCCCCGGTATGCAGCGCATCAAGATTCCTTACGGTGGCATGACCGCCGACCAGATGGACGTGATCGCTGATATCTGCGAAGAATATTCCGACAACATCATTCACATCACGACTCGTCAGGATATTCAACTTCATTTCCTGTCTATGGATAATATCCCCGACATGCACCGTCGGTTGGCCTCCGTTGGCATTACCGTTCGTGAAGCCTGCGGAAACTCCGTCCGTAATGTCACAGCCTGTCCCCTCGCTGGCGTCTGCCATGACGAAGTGTTTGACGTCACAGGCCATGCCCAAGAAATCACCGACTTTTTCCTCGGACACCGCGACATCCAAGACTTCGGTCGTAAACTCAAAATCGCTTTTTCCGGTTGCGAAGACCATCCTTGCGGTTTGACCTCCATGCATGACCTAGGCTTTATCGCCAAAACAAAAGTTATCGATGGCGTTGAGGTAAAAGGCTTCAAAACCTACGTTGGTGGCGGTCTTGGTTCTGTACCATTCCTTGCCAAACTATATGAAGATTTTGTCCCGCTCGAAGAAATCTTTCCCCTTTCTCAAGCGATTTTCCGCGTCTTTTCTCGTCTCGGCGAAAAGCAAAATCGCAACAAAGCACGCATTAAATTCTTGATCCAGAAATTAGGCCTCGACGAGTTTCGTCGCCTTGTTGAAGAAGAACGTAAAATTATTGAACCAGATCCAGGTTGGACTGCTTGGATCGACAAACTCTCTGCTTATGAAGAAAAAGGGAAAACAGAGCCAGCTTCTCCCGGTGCGACTGTCGATGATGCGGAAGCTTTTGCGAAATGGAAAACGACTAATCTTTATCCTCAGCGACAAGATGGCTATTTTACTGTGGCGGTTTCGTTGCCCCTCGGTGATGCAACTTCGCCTCAATTTCGTGGTTTAGCAGATCTCGTTCGTAAATATACGAATGACACGATTCGAACAACTGTTGAACAAAATGTGTTGGTTCGTTGGGTTCATGAAGCAGATTTACCTGCTCTCTACATGGATCTTAAAGAAATCAATATGCACCATGGCGGCGCGCAATCCATCATTGATATTACGGCTTGTCCCGGTACTGATACTTGTAAGCTTGGCATGGGTAGCTCCCGTGGTTTGGCGGGTGAGTTGAGTCGTCGGATGGCGGTGAAAGGCTGGCAGTATAACCAAGCAGTGAAAGATATTCGCATCAAAATCAGCGGCTGTTTTAACTCTTGTTCTCAGCACATGGTGGCAGAGATTGGTTTCTACGGATCTAGTCGTCAGGTGCAGCGTCGCCGCGTGCCTCATTTCAACCTTGTGTTAGGGGGAGAATGGGCAAATAATGCATCTACTTATGGCAAGTCGATGGGTGTGTTGCCTTCGAAGCGGATTCCTGATGTGGTGGAATTTTTGGTTGATACTTTTATGCAGGAACGTCAGGGTAATGAAAAATTCCCTGCTTTCTTTAATCGTATTGGTCGGGTTGAGATGAAGAATCGTCTGAAGCCTTTCACTGATGTGCCTAGCTATGAGGAAGATCCGTCGTTCTATTCTGATTGGGCTGATACGCGCGAGTTTACGCTCGGTGATATTGGCATCGGGGAATGTGCGGGTGAGGTGGTGACGCTTACTGATTTCAGTATGGCTGATGCGGAAAGTCTCCACTTTGATGCGACTGTTTTGCTGGATGAGCCTCAGAATGGCAATGTTCAACAGGCTGCGGATAAGGCGATCGCCGCGATGATCAGTGCTGCGAAAGCGTTATTGAAATTCCAAAATATCGACATCACGGAAGACAAAGAGACTATCGTTGCAGAGTTTCGCAAGTATTTCTACGAGACGAAGCTGTTCTTCGACCCCTTTGCAAAAGGTAAGTTTGCGCAATATTTATTTAGCGCGATGGACGTAGAAAATGAGTCTGCTGATTTGGATCGCTCTCGTCAGCTAGTTGAAGAGTCTCGCCTCTTTATTGAAGCGGCCCATGAGTGTAATGCGCGGATGATGGATTCGGGTATTACAAATCCGGTCAGCTTTAAGCAGTGGCTTACAAAGCAAAGTCTCGAGCTTAACTAACCCCTCGTAGATGAATGCCCAGCAGGTCGAGTTTGATGATCTAGCTGGGTTTATTTTTCTGGAGAGCGATCGCCTTTTTTTATTGCACTAAACCGTATTTTTTAGGATAAATAGCACCGTGAATGTAGAACGTTTTTGCGTCAAATTTCTTGTTCAGGATCTGCCCGATGGCTTTGATGAAGCAAGCCTTATCGGTGTTTTTCAAGGTTGGATTCGCGACGAAAAAGTTAAAGGTACATTGATCGACGTGATCGATTACCGTCATGTCCCTGATGGCCCCGGCATCATGCTCGTCACCTACGAAATTAATTACATGATGGAGCACCAAGCTGGCTATGGTCTCTATGCCCAGCGCCGTTGGCCTGAAGTTGAAGGTTTGTCTCACCCAGAAGGCATCGTCAATCTGGTTAAAGCAGCAGCAGAATTCGGCACAATCCTACAAAAAGATACGGGTATTACCCTAAAAGGCAATGAGTTTTTCTACATCGCCAACGACCGCTTGAATGCACCGAACAATGACGAAACTTTCACCGCGATCAAACCCGACCTAGAGACCGCACTCAAGCAGATCTATGGTGGTGAATCCTTTACTTTAGAGCGTGTCCAGAACAATCCTAAAGAGCGCCTAACTATCCTTGTGAAAGTCGCTAGTCCAGTGGCGATCGCCGATCTTTGTGCCGTAGCGTAGGGGTTTGCACGAAGACAAAAAAATCATTTAAGATAACAATTAACAGGATCAAGCCTACCGCGTTGGTGACTGCCAATATTGTTTGTTGATCTATGCTTGAGCTAAACGGGAACGCTAGTCATGTGCTTGCGGCAGTATACCGAGCTTGTACTCGGAAACGAAAGTAGAGCAATGATGTTCCCCCCTGGATTTTCCAGGTCAGAAGCTGAGGTAAGACGGCGTGGCGGGTGTAAGTCCTGTTTTTTAGTGCGCGAAAATAAATTTGAGCAACATCGAATTACTAATTTTCATTCGCAATGGGGCCAGCAATCGGGATTTTCATTAAAAAGCTTGTGCCTTCGCCCTGAGCTGAGTTGACTTGAATTGTCCCACCGTGCTTTTCTTCAATAATTTGTTGGGCGATCGCCAACCCCAAACCAGTTCCTTTGCCGACGGCCTTTGTTGTAAAAGAATCGTTAAAAATTTTTGCTTTGGTCACTGTATCCATACCAACACCGTTATCGGTGATCACAATCTCTGCCCATTGTTTTGTTTCATCTAAGCAAGTTGAAATGACGATCACGCGGTCTAATGATGTATTTGCCGCAGCCGCGAGACGTTGATCTAAGCTTGCTTCTTCGAGAGCGTCAATCGCATTAGCCAAAAGATTCATAAAGACTTGATTTAACTGCCCTGCAAAACATTTGACCGACGGTAGCTGGCCGTAATTTTTTGTCACTGCAATTTCTGGGCGATCGCCATCCGCTCTGAGACGGTGAGCCAAAATTAATAAAGAACTATCCAAGCCCGTGTGAATATCGAAAGCAACCGGTTTGACAGTGTCCGCCCGAGAGAAAACCCGCAAACTTTCACTAATATTACGAATACGATTCACCCCTTCGCCCATAGACTCTAACAATTTCGGCAAATCTTGTTGCACATAGTCCAGCTCAATTGTTTCAATTAGCTGCTCGATTTTTGTATCCGGTTTTGGCAAGGCTTCTTGGTATGCCTCAATAAGTTCAAACAAGTCCGCAATATAGTCCTTCGCTGGCTCCAGATTTCCAACCAAAAAACCGACTGGATTATTGATTTCATGGGCGACACCAGCCACCAAGTTACCGAGCGTAGACATTTTCTCACGCTGCACCAACTCGATTTGTGAATGTTGTAATTGTTCGAGAGCCGTGGTTAAAGCTTCAGTTTGCGTTGCGAGCTTTTCGTTAAATGCTTGTAGAGCTGTCTCAGTTTCTTTGCGTTCGGTAATGTCTTGGTAAGTACCGAGAATCCCAATAACCTGCCCTTTCTGATTGCGCAATGGCACTTTGTTTGTTTCGAGCCATATTTGTTTACCATCGGCACGTAGCTGGGTTTCGACAATGCCTAGTTCGGCTTGATTACTTTCGATGACGCGGCGATCGCAACTCCGATAAAATTCACTCTCTTCTGCTGTCCAAGGCATATCATGATCATCTTTCCCGATGATTTCTGTAATATTTTCAAAGCCGGCATCATTAGCAAAGTGATGGTTACAACCTAGATAACGAGATTCACAATCTTTCCAAAAAATCGACTCAGGCAAAGTATCCATCACCAATTGCAATAGATGGCGTGAAGCTTCTAATTGCCCTTGAACTTTGGCTTGATTTTGTTCAGCTACTTCGTGTTGATGATTTAGCTGTGTAATTGTGGCTTGGGCTTCTGACAGTTGCTGTTTTAATTCTTTAATTACAGCCTGCAAGCTATCTGTAGAAGCGTTGCTTTTATCTTGTTCCATAGAGTTTTGAGCCACTTTAGCCTGAGTTTCAATCTTAGAATTAAGACTCGTTTTGTGTTGTTTTGCTGTAATACTATTTCATCTTTTCTCTATTTGTTTTTTTGTAACCGGATAAATGTGCCAAGAAAGTTTGTAAAAAAATATGGTGAAATTTTGTGATCGATTTTTAGTCATGATTCTGT
>JBARRZ010000015.1:0-4831 GCA_049644465.1 Limnothrix sp. | reverse complement strand
GCTTTTTCGATGGCGCTAAAGGAGTTCATATTTTTGATCTCCACCTTCGTGCCAAATTTCTCCCGACCCACAGGACGCACAGAAATATTCACGTCACAACGCAGTGACCCTTCTTGCATGTTGCCATTGCCGACACCGAGATAACGGACAAGGCGACGAATCGCTTGGGCATATTCCGAAGCTTCTTTACCAGACCGCAAATCCGGCTCCGACACGATTTCGAGCAAAGGAATCCCCGTACGATTGAAATCCACTTTGGAATAAGTTGAACCTGCAAGACTGTCGCTACCCGCGTGCACCAACTTTCCAGCATCTTCTTCCATGTGAAGACGAGTCACACCGATCGTTTTTTTGATAGGCGTATCGCTGGGTTTATCGACCAGTTCAATCTCGATTTGACCATGCTCAACGATCGGTAAATCAAACTGGGAAACCTGATAGTTTTTGGGTAGGTCAGGATAGAAATATTGTTTGCGGTCGAATTTGCTATAGGGGCTAATTTTCGCTTTGAGTGCCAAACCCATCTTCACTGCAGATTCCAAGACCTTTTCATTCAGAACCGGCAAAACCCCCGGATAGCCTAGGCAGATGGGGCAGACGTTGGTGTTGGGTTCGCTATCGAATTCGGTGGAACACTGACAAAAAATCTTGCTGGCAGTATTTAACTGACAGTGGGTTTCTAACCCAATCACGGCTTCATACTCGGTTTTGCTGGATGCAACTGCCATAGGACTTGCTAAAAAAAGAGACGGTAAACAATCAATATATAGTCTCTATTCTAGCTTTGTGCGGGATGGGCAAGCTGCTGGGGTTTTGAAAAGGAAAATGGCGGCGATCGCCCCTATAGTTTCTACAATATTACCAAGGCACAGCCTAGGGGTAGTCGTAGGACTGCCGCACTGAACTGCAACCATTGAATAGGTTGCGGTTTTTGTGTTTTCTGGAATCACTTCCCATATTGGTTTGAAAGGTCAAAGAATCTTTATATTTCCCACTTATGGGGAGTGTCAAAGTAAAAAAAATTAAAAACACTATAGATAGCGTGTTGACTGCTTTAGTTCATCGCTTTTTTTATTAATTACCCCAAACTCACTAACCGTTACTGGCAAATAAACGTTAAACTAGATTCAGTGATTCACCCCAAAACTGTAATGCTTGTTCGTTCATGTGGGAATGACCATTATTTAGGTGTTCGGGGGATTCATGCGAATTGAATTTAAAAATAAAAAATTAAAAGACCTCTGTGTCCAAGGTAAAAATGTCCAAAAGCTCCCCCCGGAGGTTGTAAAAAGACTCAAAAAAGTTATGTCCCTGCTCCTCGCCATTCAAGACGAAAAAGACCTCTATAACTTCAAAGGATTACGGTTTAAAAAATTAAAAGGAGAACGAGGAAATCAGGGGCAGTATTCCATCCGACTCAATATACAATGGCGTTTGATTCTGACCATTGAGACAGACTCAGGCGGCAACTTTCTCTTGTTGATAGATATCAAAGACTATCACTAAGCACAAGCATAGATAGGAGAGCAGAAAAAATGACAATGCAACTAACCCTCGCACACGTCGCAGCACCGGGGGACATTTTGGGCATGGAATTAGAAGCCCGTGGTTGGTCGCAGAAAGATCTCGCTGAGATCATGGATCGTCCAGCCCAAACCATCAGTGCGATTATTAATGCAAAAAAAGAAATCACTCCCGAAACCGCTATCGAATTAGCGGCTGCTCTTGGTACATCTGCGCAGGTCTGGACAAATCTTGAAACAAATTATCGTCTACATCTTGCAAAAAAAAAGCATGATGACGAGGCTATTTCGAGACGAAGCCGCTTGTATGCGATCGCCCCAGTCTCCGAACTGATTAAACGCAAGTGGCTACCAGAAACAAAAACCGTCGACGAATTAGAAACCGCAGTTTGTAATTTCCTCGGCATCAATTCCCCCGCCGACACCCCCAAGCTTGCCGTTAATTTCCGCCATAACAAAGACTTTGAACCCACCGAAATCGGCTTAATTGCATGGATAAAACAAGTTGAACACCTTGTAAAACAGCAAACTATCGGCAAATTTGATCGAACTAAACTAGAGGAGGCAATTCCTCAGTTACTCACCCATACCCAAAATCTTGAAGACATTAGTAAAGTTCCTAATTTTCTGATGTCTCTAGGGGTTCATTTTGTCATCGTGCCCCACCTGTCCCAGACTTATCTTGATGGCGCGACATGGAAAATTGGCGATAACCCGGTCATTGCCATAACCCTGAGATATAACCGGATCGATGCCTTTTGGTTTACCCTCATGCACGAGCTGGGACATATCATCGCAGGACATGACGGCATATTCATCGATGACCTCAAAAACCTCGACAATAATCCCTTTGAAACTGAGGCAAACCAGCTCTCCAGAGATTGGTTAATTGATCCTAATGAGCTTGCTGATTTTGTGGAGCGGCGATCGCCCCGTTATTCAGGAAAAGCGATAGAAGAGTTTGCTGCCAGCCAAAACCGCCATCCGGGGATCATTGTTGGCTGTCTACAACACGATGAAGAAATCCCTTATAAAAATCACCGTAAATACTTGGCAAAAATTGATGGGTTATTAACCTAAGTTAGTAGTGGGGATGCAAGGTCATAAACTGTGATTTTGAATGGTGTACACCGATTTAGCTGAATGAAGCAGGCGATCGCCTGCTTCATAAATTTCCGAGGGCAAAGACTTTACAACGCTGGACATGGGCGCAGACTTTGAATTTTTTTGACTGCTTACTGTTGACTCAATTTGGTTTCGTTTAGGCTGAATGCAGAGTCCCACGCTAATTGCCTGCCAAGAAATAAATGACACTTTTATCTATTCAACATTTTGAAAACGCCCTTAAACGAGCCTTATTAGCAGAGGGCGAAATGAGTCCATATTTATACGAGTTGAAGTTAAAGCCAGAAATTAGTTATCTCAGAAAATCCCTTAAAGAAGATCGGGAAAACTATGTTGTTTGCATTACTTCCCAGCGCTACATACCAACGGATACCTATGAGGTGGGGATGTTGTTAATCGGGAAAGGTAGCAAGCTTCAAGATGGCGAGATTTACATAAATGAAACTGCAAGGGAGAGACTTAAAAAACTTTGGAAAGAAAACTATGTCAACAATATGCAACTCATGATTCCAGCCTTTGCGAGCACTCTTGATGAAGGAGAGCTGGCAATTACGGGCATTCGTCTTGATTACTCTAAGAAAAAAAAGAAGGAGACAAAAGGTTTTGCTTAATGGCGATCGCCTGCCTATTCCTTGTCCTAACCTGCAAATTTACCGGCTAGCAATTTGGGCAAGATTCCAATCGGGACGTAAATTTTGAGCGTGACGGAGATAAGAATGATAAATCTCAGCTTGAGGCTTGGGCGTATTGACGTGGATTAAGACACGGATACAATTTTTCATGCTCCCTTCTACGGCCATTTGCTGGACATCGAGGAGGGGCACATTATCCCAATTTGGTCTCTGTCGGGCGATCGCCGCCGGAAAAATAGCATCAATATCTGCCGTGGCAGTAAAAACAACGCTAATGATTTCTTCTGGATCTAGTGCATTTCGATTTTCGATATCGTCCAACAACTCCCGCACCGAGTCGGCGATCGCCTCTTTCGTATTTGCCGTCGCCGTCGTCGCGCCTCGAATTGCCCGCACTTTCCAGTCCACGTTGTTTTCCTCCGCCAAAGATAATGAAGCCATTAATGACTACTGGTCGGCGATCCCCGATTTAGGGTCTATACAGCCAAAGAGGTTGACCGTCCGTCGCCAGTTCAAATTCTACCCAATCAAGGGCCTTTCCAAGCGGCGATCGCACTTGATTTCGATTTAAAACTTTACTTAGCAACGATTTTGGCTCCTCGATCGTGTGACATTCAGCCTTTTCTGGATCCAATCCCGCCAGTTTCGCAGCCCACACCCGCGCGTCCTCTTCCGTACCAAGGCGATCGACCACGCCCAATTCCTTCGCCTGCTCTCCCGTAAAAATGCGGCCATCAGCAAACGTTTTCACCGTCTCCACATCCAGATTGCGACCTTCCGCCACCGTCTGGACAAATTGCCCATAACTAATATCAATCATCTCCTGAAGAATCCGTTCCTCCTCAGGCCTCAACTGCCGATCAAAAGACAAAATATCCTTATAAGGGCCAGACTTCACCACCTGAAAAGACACACCCACCTTATCCAAAAGACGCTCTAAATTATTGCCCCGAATAATCACACCAATACTGCCAGTAATCGTGCCGGGATTCGACACAATATGCGGCGCACCCATGCCGATATACACACCACCAGACGCCGAAATATTGCCAAAGCTTGCGACAATTTTGACCTTTTTTTGAAGTTTTTTGAGCGCGTAATAAATTTCCTGAGAATCGCCTCCCGTACCGCCGGGAGAATCAATCCGTAACAACAACGCTGGATATTTTCTCTCTTCTACCTCTTTCAAAGCTTTCAGCACTTGCTTGCGAGTATCAGAGCCGATCGCCCCACTGATTTCGATGCGAGCAATTTGTTTACGAGATTTCGGAGGAAAAGGCCACACCATAAGTATTCCAACACAAAAGAGTTTAAAGAACCCTGTCCCACCCAGTGATCGAACAGTAACTTTCTATCTTAACCGTTGCTTTTGCCCTTCGACCGATTTCAGACGAGAGAAACCCCAGCACACACCGCAAATCTCCTCCCTCAAACTGTGCCAAACCACGCAGCAAAGACTTTACAATTCTTTTATGCTTAACATTACGACATCTTTTTGAATTCATCTCGCCATCTCCATGACCTCCAACCTGTCCAAAGACACTTTTAGTC
>JBARRZ010000014.1:0-9353 GCA_049644465.1 Limnothrix sp. | reverse complement strand
AAGTATGACCAGAGTTACTCAATCAGTGTTGCCTGAAGTGGATGCTGCGATTATGGTGATGTTTGCGGAGGCAGCCTTCGCTGAAACTGAGCGCAGGTTTTTAGAGAAAAAGCTACTTGACACTGATATGGGACGAATTATTTTTGTTCTTACAGGTATTGATAGGTGTAAAAGCGACGAGGAAATTGAACGAGTTGTTAAATATTCTAAAGATCGAATTGAGAAGATGGTATTTAGTCAAGCTAGGGAAAGATACGGTGCGGATTCACCTGAATATGAAGTATATAGAAAGAAACTTGGTACTCCTAAAATTTATGCGCTTTCTGCATATGAGGCACTGGAAGCCAAATTGTCGGGAGACAATCCAAAACTCTTAGCAAAAAGTCGTTTTTCTGAATTTGAGACTGCTTTAGAGAAATTCCTAACGGAAGAAAGTGGCGCCACTTTTTTGCAGGTTCCAATCAACCGTATCATTGCTTCTTCTGCTGAAGTTATTAAAACCTTAAACGTGCGAGAGAATGCTTTGATGATGGATCAAGGTGAGTTTCGAGTTGCTTATGAGAAATCGGTGACTGAAATTCAGAAATTACGAGATCGCAACACCACAGAGATGCAGTTAATTGATAAAGCTTCGGCAGAGGTCAAAGCAAGGATTAATCCTTTGATTAACGAATTAGAATCGCAACTGCAACAATCAGCCATCAAAATTATAGATGAAATTGAAATCAAACCTTCCGAATTAAAAAATCAGAAGTCTCTTACTGAGAATTTGGGTCTTAAGGTTGCTCAGGCTGTAGAAAAAACAGCTAAACAGCAAGCTGAGAAAATCCAAGAGGTTATTAATCAAGGACTTCTACAAGAAATTGATCGTTTACAAAACTTAGCTGAATCAATGGACTCGCTCCTAGAGCGTATTGAGATGGAGTTTTCTACAGTTGAAGCTGATACACGGTCTAAAAGCAGTACTAAAAACAATAAAGTAGGCACATCTCTGCTAGCAGTGTTTGGTGGTGGTGCTTGGGAAGGATATCGAGAAGTTGGTCTCAAGGGGGCTGCGGTTGGTGCTGTAGGCAGTTATGGCACAGCTTTTGCCGGTGCATTTGTGGCAAGCATGATTGGATTCCCTGTCACTTTTCCAGTTATTGCCATCCTGGGAGTACTTTCTGCTTTTTCTGGTGGATGGTTGACTAACCGTGTGTTTGGTTCAGAACGAGTGAGTAACTTTAAAAATAGCTATAAAGAGGGTGTCTGTCTTGAAATTGAGAAGAAGCTTCAGGATAACCGTGTTAGTCAAAAAGTTGATGCACAGATAACTAATTTGTTCAGAATGCTAAAAGAGCAAATTCGTTTAGAGGTAAATTCATTACTAGATGACACTCAACATACTCTAACAAATTTAGATAGAGAGCTACACCGAAATGAGTTGATGACAGAGCATAAGCGTCAAGAATTTGAAAGTATAAAACGTGAAACTAACCGAATATTAGGGCATGCTCAACGAATGTCTGAACAATTGCATCAGGTAACAATTAATATGTAGCAGAATAGTTTAAAGAAACAATGAAAAAAAGTCGGATGTAATCCAATTATAATTAATTTGACAACCTTTATTTGGGGGGTTGCCTGCTGTGATTGACGAAAATAGGCTCTGGGTCGTTGCCGAAACCGAGGTAACGGAAGAAACAATTGAATTTGAAGGTCGTCGCTCTAGTGAGGATACTAGTGGTGGATTCGGTTCTCCTAAACAAGCATTCGAGGCTATTCAAACAATTACTAAGCGAAAGCGTGTTTCTCTGGATGCCAAAGCACTGAAAGCCCAGATGGAGAGTATGTTGTCTATTGTTGATAGTCTGTTTGAGCAAGCAACTATTCAAACTGGTTTGCAACTTAACGAAGTTGAACTATCGGTCGAAATAAATGCTGAGGGACAACTAAGTCTTGTGGGAAATGGTGGCAAACTTGGGAATCAAGGGGGAATCACTTTAAAGTTCATTCGACCTACGAATCCTTCGCCATTGGAACAACGACATTAAATTGAATTTTTCTTTTTGTGCTTTTGCCGTTCCTCAAACTGATTTTTTTGAGAAAGTTTTAGATTGCAAATACATAAAAGCTGGGAAAAAAGTTACTCAGTGAGCGATCGCCTTACCTTTCTCGCCATGATATTGTTGCCCGACCTTGACTTTGGAGACAAAACTGACCCCCATGGTATGCAAAAGGACAAGCGATCGCCCCAATCAGAATTAAAAGCAAAAATACCCCCATAAAAATATTTTGTGCTGCTTCGTTGACAATTGAGGGCAATCAAAGAAAATCTAACGTTTTTTAGAGAAATTAGTTATAAAAGTCCGAAAACAAGACATTTTTAAGGCTTTCTCTTGCTTTTTATTCGTATTACTACCAAGAGATCCTAAGCGGCATTAATGTCTTGTCACCCATACAAACTATCAGTATTCAAAAACAACATGAATAGTATTTTTTAAAAGCATATACGCATTACTTACGTAGTTTTGGCTACCTTAGTTCAATAGTTGCATCGATAGGATAAAAGCATAACTAAAAGCCAACCAGATGAATTCCGATGACCATCATTTCAGAAGACTTTAAATCGCGTGTTTCTGCCTCGGAAGACCCCGACTTTCCTCAAAAACTCACTTATTTTCGCACTCTTTTTTATGCAGCCATTGTGGGTGTGGCGGGAGGAGTTGTTGCGACCATCTACTATTTTGTTCTAGAAAGTTTGCTGAAATTTGTGTGGGAAACAGGACGGGAGGCGGTGGTGCCTTCGTTTCCAGCGTGGTTGCCACCATGGCATTTCACTTGGATCGTTGCGACATTAGGTGGTCTAGGGGTTGGTCTTTGTTTGTATTTTTTAGGCTTGCCGGGGGAGATGGCGATCGTTATTGACCAAGTCCATGATGCGGGACGACTTGAACCTGAGCAAACACCGGGGATGATTGCGACATCTTTGGTCTCGATTACGGCTGGGGGCAGTCTTGGACCAGAAGCGCCACTGGTACAAATTAATGGCAGTATCGGTAGCTGGCTAGCTGGCAAATTTAACTTGACGATCGCCTGCACTCGGATTCTGACTTTTTGTGGCATGGGAGCGGCATTAGCAGCATTTTTTGGTGACCCGATTGGTGGGCCGCTTTTTGCGCTGGAGATTCCCCACCGCCGAGGTTTGGAATATTACGAAGCGATTATTCCAGCGATGATCGCCGGTCTGTGTAGTTTTGGTGTGTTTCGTTTGGGTACGGGTTTAAAAGTCGGCGGTATTTATAATTTTGGCCGTTTTGGAGAGTTGCCCGCTTTAACTTGGCTTAATTTATTAGAAGGTCTTGCTTTGGGTTTGGCTGGGGCGATCGCCGGAATTTTATTTATTGGCATTTTTCGGGCAATGAAATGGCTGATCCAAAAGATTGAGCATCGTCATATTTTATTGGCTTTGATGGGAGGGTTAGGGATTGGCTGGATTGCCGTACTTTATCCTGCAACTTTGTTTTTTAGTGAGCAGCAAATTGAATCTCAGTTATTAGCTCAGTCCGCTTCTCTAGGCATAGTGACTTTACTTGGGATTTGTTTAGCAAAAATGGTCGCGATTTGCCTGACTATTCACGGCGGTTTTC
This sequence comes from Limnothrix sp., assembly GCA_049644465.1. GTDB lineage: Bacteria > Cyanobacteriota > Cyanobacteriia > Cyanobacteriales > MRBY01 > MRBY01. Next base: position 5,724 of record JBARRZ010000014.1, on the reverse strand, counting down.
GCGGTGGGTTTATTTTTCCGCTGTTTTTTACTGGTGCAAGTCTCGGGATGGCGATCGCCTTTGGGATTCCCAGCATTCACCCCACTATTGCAATTTTGTGTTGTATGGCAGCAATGAATGTGGCTGTAACAAAAACGCCGATTAGCACGACAATTATTTTAACAGTGCTGTCAGACACAACGATTTTGCCAGTAATTGCAGTGGCTAGTTTTATGAGTTTTTTACTGACTAGTAATATCGGTTTGCTCAAAACCCAAAGGGGGCGTACAACAACGACTCTTTCTGGTCTGAAAGCGACGGAAGCAACTGTGACTTGTCTAACCTAAATTATTTTAAAATGTGTCGCCGTCAATTTTGGAGTGGTGATGTTAAACTCCAAACGCATTACTTTCCTCCCACCATCACCATGCAAAATTCCCCGTCTGACAAAGCTTCAGCTCAGCAAGATCCTGAAAAACATCTCAAACAAGTCTGTGAAGCTATTCATGGTGAGCCGATCCACATGCTGTTTTGGCGTGTTAAGGATCAAGCCGGTAACTTGGAAATTGTTTTTCGTGAATTGCGACGGGGTTGGTATTTTCAAGTGCTCTTGCTGCGGGATGGCGATCGCTACTCTCCCGAACGTCAAATCCTGCCTGACTTTTTACCGTTATTAGAACCCAACGAAAAACTGTGGGAAAACCTCACAGAAAAAGCGACGCCAGAGGATTGGCTAGCCATTGATAACCTCATTCTTTATGCGCTGACTGTGCCGGATAGCCAGCTGCTTTTCGCTGACGAAAACTTAATCGGCCCAAAGGTTTCAGAAAAAGCTCTTGATCGTTTTGGATGTTGCGTGCCGGATAGCAGTTTATTGCCTGTATTTGTGTTTGAGAATAGCAAATTAGGATTGAATCTGATTAGTTATTTCAAAGATCCTGACCGCTTTGCTGGTGAAAATTTGGTGCAGGATAATACTCTAAATCAGTGTGAGGCTGTTGCTTCTATTTATCAGGCACAGGCGAGATTAAAACAAAAAATCGATCATTACAGCCAAAGCTAATAAGGTTTAGAACTCAAAAGTCAGGAATTCATAAAAGTTTGATGTCATGAACTATATTTTTTGCAAAATCCTCAACTTTTAATCTTTGAGAGATCTACTTCTGATTTTCAAACTGTCGTAACGTGGCCTAGGGTTGGGAAATTCTGAACGCACCGCTATGATGAGTAGTAACGTTTTCTTTTACTTTTTCCTATATCAGGGTCACTCTACAGTCGATGGAATTGCTCGAATATCAGGCAAAACAACTTTTTGAGCAGGTCGGCATTCCCACGCTGCCTTCGCAGATTATCTCGGATCCACGAGAGCTAAAACAGTTACAAATCCCCTATCCGGTGGTGCTGAAATCTCAGGTGCGGACTGGTGGTCGGGGTAAGGCTGGTGGCATTCGTCGGGCGCAGAATACGATTGATGCGATCGCCGCTGCGAGAAATATTTTCAACCTCGCCATTTCTGACCAATACCCAGAGGTGCTGCTGGCTGAGGTGCATTATGAACGGACTCAAGAATTATTCTTGGCGGTGGTGCTGGACTACGATTTGCAGCGTCCGGTGTTGCTCGGTTCAGCCCACGGTGGTATGGATGTAACGAAGCTATTGGCGAATTTGCATCAGGTAGTGATCGAAGAAGTCTTTTCGCCTTTTTATGCGCGTCATCTCTTAAATCAAATGGGGATTACGGGGGAGCTTGTGCCAGCTCTGAGTCGCATTATTGAAAAAATGTACAATCTGCTGGTGGCTAAGGATTTGGAGCTAGTGGAGATTAATCCGCTGGGGATCAATCAGGCTAATGAATTGATGGCTTTGGACGGCAAAATTACGGTGCATGATACGGCGATTCGCAAACATCCTGATTTGGCTAGTTTGGGCGATCGCCTCGCGACTAATCTCAGTGCTGCTCATGAAGATAGACCGCTGTACTGGGAGCATGACGCGCAGGGGGGAGACATTGGCATTCTTTGCTACGGTGTGGGTTCTGCGGCGTTGATTTGGGATTTGTTGCACGAAACGAAGGGACATCCGGCTTGCTGCTGGATTTTAGGGCCGCGCGATCAGGGTCGTGTTTTTTCGCCTCACGAGCTAGAAAGTCAAATCAAAACCATTCTCAAACAGATTCAAACGCAACCGCAGATTAAAGTATTGTTACTGAATTTGGTCGCAGACAGTAGTATCAACCAAACTATTTTAGAGACGCTGACAGGCCGCACACATCAGCCGCAGCAACAGGTCGTTGTTAATCGTGCTCCCCACATTGATACAACACGAAGCCCGACACAAGCTGAAAATCCTTTACCGGAAATTGTGGTGCGGTGTTTGCCTGCTGTGGAAAATACTTTTGAAAGTTCTTTGTACTGGGAAACAAATCTTGAAGATGCGGTGAAACGGGCGATCGCCCTCAGTAAAAAAATGCCCCTTCAGACCCAAATACTTCAATAAAGCATCAGGCGAACCATGACGGATTGGCAAACAAATCACAATATTCTCATTCAAGGCATTGATACTCCCCTTGCTCAATATTACGTACCGCGCATGTTGGCGTATGGTACGCAGATTGTAGGTGGTGTGAGTGCTGGGCGAAGTGGTACAACAACCCACGATTTGCCAATTTTTGCCCTTGTCTCCGAAGCGGTGCAGAAGGTTGGGGGCATTACGACGAGTCTGATTTTTGTGGATGCGTTTGAAGTTTTGGATGTGGCTTTTGAGGCGATCGCCGCCGGCATTTCCCAGCTAATCATTGTCACCGCTGGCGTTCCTCCCCTAGACATGGTGCGACTCTTTGCCGCTGCCCAAAAGGCCAACACGCTGATTCTTGGCCCCGGCAGTAGCGGCCTGATTGTCCCGAATAAACTCTGGCTTGGTACAGGTTTCAGTAACCATTTTCAACCCGGCAATGTGGCGCTGCTCAGTCGGTTTAGTAGCCTGTCCCAAGAAGCGGCAATTTTGCTCAACGAAACGAATCTTGGTCAGTCTTGCATCATTGATATTGGCAATGCTGATCTACCCGGTTCGAACTTTGCGCAATGGTTAAACCTCCTTGATCAAGACCCTGAAACGAAGGTGATCGCCCTCCTTGGCCGCTACGGTTCCCAAGAAGAAATTGCGCTGATCCCCCACATCCGCGACAACATCAAAACCCCTGTTGTCACCTATCTCTGCGGTAGCCATGCGCCGATTCATCGTAGTTGTAACGATGCCGGAACGATTATTGCTAGCCAGCTTTCTTATTGTCTGAGCGAAACCTATACACCGAGCGAAATGAGTGCTGCTTTCAAACGGGAAAAATTAGCCTTTGCCCAGTCCCTCAAAAACTTGCCATCCCTGTTGACGAAAGCAATGCGTCCCAGTCGAAGTCGTGGCCGTAAAACAAGTGCCAAAGCTCCGGCAAAATCTTGAGTCTTAGACCCACAAATCTGGGAAGATGACGCGGAGAGTGGGAGAGTCGGTGATGGGGAGATTTTGCTATGGAAAAAGTTTTGAGCAAAATAAGTATTAGTTTCACCTTGTCCCCTCGTCACCTTGTCCCCCCTTCTCTCATTCTTCTGCAATCCCCCGGCTCGAACTCACGTTAGGGAAATGTGACAACGCCAGCTCGATGTTTCGCATCAGCTTTAGGATAAATTTAGGTTCAAAATTATTCATTCTAATCCAGCAGATTCTTCATGGTACACATTCTCGATGGCAAAGGTTTCGCCAAAAAAATTCAGGCAACACTCAAAGCAGACATTGCTGCTATTGCGCCAAAAATGGGGCGATCGCCGGGCTTAGCGGTGTTGATGGTGGGCGATAATCCTGCCAGCGCCGCCTATGTCCGTAACAAAGAACGTTCCTGCGATCGCATCGGGATGGTGTCTTTTGGTAAGCATTTTCCAGTCGATACCACCCAAGCCGAACTCGAAGCTGTTATTCAAGAATTAAATCAAGACGAGCGGGTCGATGGCATTTTGGTGCAGCTCCCGTTACCGAAACATCTCGATTCTGTGAGCTTGCTGCTGGCGATCGCCCCCGAAAAAGATGCTGACGGTTTACACCCCCTCAATCTCGGTCATTTGGTGCGCTCAGAAGCCGGTTTGCGGAGCTGTACCCCCTACGGTGTCATGGCATTGCTCAAGGAATACGACATCCCCATCGCAGGCAAAAAAGCAGTCGTTGTTGGCCGTAGTATCCTCGTCGGCAAACCCATTGCTTTAATGTTGCTCGAAGAGAATGCCACCGTTACCATTGCCCATTCCCGCACAGCAGATTTAGCCGCAGTCACCAGAGACGCAGATATTTTAGTAGCCGCAGTGGGTCGGCCCGAATTCATTACCGCAGAGATGATCAAACCCGGCGCAGTCGTGATTGATGTCGGCATTAATCGTGTCGAGAATCCAGAGACCGGGAAAGCCAAATTAGTCGGCGATGTTGCTTTCGAAGCTGCTGAAAAAATTGCGTCTCATATCACACCAGTGCCGGGTGGCATTGGCCCGATGACAGTAGCGATGTTGTTGCAAAATACCTTCAATAGTTACAAAGCTAAGTTGGCTTAAGAGATTCGTGTAAAACCATCTCGAAATGCAGCGGTAAGTCTGACTACAGTAAATTTTTGCGATTTAAGAGTAAATACGGAGAGCAAGCGCGCTATTCTAACTCCGCATCTCTGCATGTATTTATTATTGTGAGGGCAGAACTTTTATGTTTACACTTCGAGACGTTTTCTTTGCGTTTGTCTGGATTGCGCTGCTGGTTTTGGCTGGGCGATTGATCAAGCAGCGCATCGGCTGGATTCGGCGACTCTATTTACCAGAATCAATTGTGGCCGGAGCCTTGGCTTTGCTCTTAGGCCCACAGGTTTTAGGGGCGATCGCCACCTCTATTGCAGGCGAAGATACGCTACTGAGCGGTGGCGTGTTTACCGAAGCGATCCGTACTATTTGGTCTCAATCTCCCGGTATTTTTATCAACGTCGTTTTTGCCGCATTGTTTCTCGGTGAAGTGATTCCTAGCCCGAAACAAATTTGGCGCAGGGCAGCCCCCCAAGTCGTTTTCGGACAATCTTTGGCATGGGGTCAATATGTGGTCGGTATTGTGGTCACACTATTGATTTTGATCCCTGTATTCGACGCAAACCCGATCTCCGCAGCCCTGATCGAAATTGGCTTTGAAGGCGGTCACGGCACTGCTGGCGGTATGGCTAGCACCTTTGGTGAACTGGGTTTTGATGACGGCGCAGATCTGGCCCTTGGTTTAGCCACAGTCGGCATCATTTCCGGTATTGTGACCGGAACGTTCTTGGCAAAATGGGGACGCAAACGCGGCTATGTCCTGAGTTCACGAGAAGAAGTCGAAACACCGCAACCCGACGATTTGCCAGAACTTTCCCACAACGACAACGCAGCTGTGCGGGAACGACGACGCGAGCTAACGAAAGGATTGTTGATTGATCCGCTTTCGCTCAATTTTGGCTTTGTCGGCATCGCGATCATTATCGGTTGGATCATTCTCAAGGGTTTGGTCTTGCTGGAATCGGTAACTTGGGGACTGAGTGGTTTTGAAATGATGACCTACGTGCCGTTATTTCCTATGGCATTGATCGGCGGCATTATTGTGCAAATGATTATGGTGCGTCTAGATTTGGATGCTTTGATTATTCCAGCACTGACTAAAAATATTGCGGGGATGGCCTTGGATGTGGTGGTGGTGACGGCG
>JBARRZ010000013.1:0-16701 GCA_049644465.1 Limnothrix sp. | reverse complement strand
AGCAATCCTCAGTCTTATCTGCCCTGCGTTGCTATGAGCCTCAACAATTTAGCGGTTTTGCACCAAGAATTGAAAAAATATAAAGTGGCATTAGGGGAGTATGAAGAAGCCTTAGAGAAATATCGGCAATTAGCGGCGAGCAATCCCCAATCTTATCTGCCTGGTATGGCGATAACACTCAATAATCTGGCAAATTTGCACAGCGATCGCCGCAAATACAAAGTGGCATTAGGGGAGTATGAAGAAGCCTTAGAGATATATCAAAAATTAGCGGCAACCAATCCCCAATCCTATCTGCCTTACGTTTCTTCCACTGCGATTAATCTCAGTATTTTCTATCAAAAGGCTGTCCCTGACCGCCAGAAATCCATAACTCTTGCTAACGAAGCCTTAACAATTATTCAGCCCTTTCTCAAAATTTCGATGTTCCAGCAATATGCCGCCACAGCCCAACAAGTTTTAGACGATTGGGAGCAAAAATCAACAAGTTTTAGTTTTGGACGATTAGGCGCAAACATAACGAATATTTTATTCTGGTAACCAAGCAGACATCTCATTAAGGGAAAGCTTGAACTCTGGCAGAAAAGTTGGAGACGGTAAAATTTGTTGGGCGATTACAAAAAATAGGCGATCGCCCAACAAATTTTAGACGCTTGAGAACAACAAGGCTAATTGCATTAACGACAGGCACAAAAAATCAAGATCTTTTTACGCATCGGTCAGCTCTTTTAAGGCAAGTAATCTTGATCGAGCACTTCCACAGAACTAAATTGAGCATTTGTCGGGAAAGTATTTTGAGGTAGCCCCGTTTCATCAGCCGCCAGTCGTCTTGCCTTTTGATAACAGTTTTCAAACTCAGCCTCCAGAAAAAGCTTGAGACTCGGACTTGTTTCCAAACTATCCGTAATTCTTTGACGATGCTCCGTAATCGTAAAACGCCAACTATTACTTCTTTTTTCCGGTTGATGTTGATATTTGAGGAGGTGCATCAGCAATATTCTTAGATTACTTTTCAACGCATTCTTCTCACTCCGCCCCATGTTCTCCAACTCCTCAATCAAATTTTCATAGTCCACCTCCAACAATTTTCCATCCCGCAAAGATTGGACGGTTTTCGCCAGCCACAACTGAAAATCTTGCTCGTAAAGCCTTGCTGTTGGTAACGGCAATTGAGTCGTCATCATCCACCAAAAATCTGATATCCACCATTGTCGTCAGCCCCAGAAACTTCGGCAAGGCGATCGCCTGATTCCCCAGACAGCCCCGCCCAATCGTTTACAATAGTTAATACTTTTTCAGATTAATGACCATAGGGTAAAGCAGAATGCGTGTAGCAATCGTTGGAGCAGGACTAGCAGGATTATCCACCGCCGTTGAATTGGCGGATGCTGGTCACGAAATCGAAATCTTTGAAGCCCGTCCCTTCGTCGGCGGCAAAGTCGGCAGTTGGCTAGACAAAGACGGCAACCACATCGAAATGGGTCTCCACGTATTTTTCGGCTGCTACTACAACCTCTTCGCCCTCATGGAAAAAGTCGGCGCAGGCAATAACCTCCGACTCAAAGAACACACCCACCAATTCATCAATGAAGGCGGCAAAGTCGGTGAACTCGATTTTCGTTTCCCCGTCGGCGCACCATTCCACGGCTTAAAAGCATTTTTCACATCTTCCCAACTGTCATTAACAGATAAAGCCGCCAACTCCCTCGCCCTCGGCACTAGCCCCATCGTGCGCGGCTTAGTCGATTTTGAAGGCGCGATGAAAAATATTCGAAATCTAGATTCCATTAGCTTTGCAGACTGGTTCCGTAGCCATGGCGGCAACAATGGTAGCCTCAAAAAAATGTGGAATCCCATCGCCTATGCCCTCGGTTTTATCGACACTGAAAATATTTCTGCCCGCTGCATGTTGACCATTTTTATGTTCTTCGCCGCGAAAACCGAAGCCTCTGTTCTGCGGATGCTCGAAGGTTCGCCCCACGAATTTCTACACAAGCCCATCACCGATTATCTCGAAGCAAAAGGCGTGAAAATTCACACTCGCCACCGTCTCAAAGATGTGCAATATACCCTCGACGGCACGCCAAAAATTGATGGCATTGTAATTAGTAATGGCGACACTGAAAACACCATCACCGCCGACACCTACGTTTTTGCCCTCGATATCCCCGGCATCCAGCGAATTATTCCCGATGCTTGGCGCAAGTGGTCTGAATTCGACAATATTTATAAGCTTGATGCCGTTCCCGTGGCGACAGTTCAACTCCGCTTTGATGGCTGGGTGACAGAACTCAACGACCCCGCCAAACGTAATCAAGTCGAACAAGCAGAGGGTATCGACAATTTGCTTTACACTCACCAAGCGGATTTTTCTTGTTTTTCAGATTTGGCTCTGTCTAGTCCAAGTGGTTATTACAAAGAAGGAGAAGGTTCGCTGCTGCAATTGGTTTTAACTCCCGGCGATCCGTTTATTAAGAAGAGCAATGAGGAAATTACAGCCCATGTGCTGGCTCAGGTGCATAAGCTTTTCCCGTCTTCCCGCGAATTGAATATGACTTGGTCGAGTGTGGTGAAATTGGCGCAGTCTCTCTACCGGGAAGCACCGGGGATGGATGTTTATCGTCCGGCTCAGGATACGCCGATTTCGAATCTTTTCCTCGCGGGTAGCTATACGCAGCAGGATTATATCGACAGTATGGAAGGGGCGACAATTTCGGGTCGTCAGGCGGCTGAGGCGATTTTGAAAAAAGTCGATCAACTCAGCAAGGTTCCGGCTGTTGTTTAGGATATTCGGTCAATTTGAATAGACTGCGGAAGAACCCATCCCTAGCCCCTCCGAGGAGGGGAGGGGTTAGTTCGTGTGGCATTTTTAGATGCTGTCGGTGATGCTGCTGAAGCGGAAATTTTTGACTTTGACAGCCGGGACAACGGAACTACCATGGCGTTCTGGAGTGGCGATCGCCTCGACATCATTCAGCATCTCCGGCAGCGATTGATTAAAACGCAGATTATAAACGGGATAGGCGAGTTTGCCATTCTCAATCCAGAATGTGCCGTCGCGGGTCATGCCAGTGGTTTCAAGGGTTTTGGAATTTACCCCCTGCACATACCAAGCGCGATTGACGAAAATGCCCCGCTCCGTTCCGGCAATGAGATCGGCGAGGGTTTGATCGCTGCCTGTCATCACGAGGGGGAAGAGGCTGCCCGTGGGTTCCGTGCTTTTTTGGCTCGCCCAATAACGGTCGTAGCTAAGATTTTTCGGAACACCATTTTCAATAATCGGCAGGCGATCGCCCGGTAGTCCCCCACTCCCAATCGCTCCCGATTGCAATAACGGATGAGTCGGATCACGATAAATATTCACCAGCGGATTAAAAAGCTGTTCGCCCAGACGATTACCGCCACCATCCTTCGAGAAAAAGCTGCGCCCCTCATCCGCCGACCGCGCCGACATATTCCAGATCACGCGGGGAATCAAGTTGGCGATCGCCCCCGAACTAAACACAACAGGATAAGTATCCGGTTCAACTTTGTGTAAATCTTGCGCCGCCGTTGACCGTTGAATCGTCGTCATCACAATCTGTTTAATCGGCAACTCGCTCAGTCCCCAACCCGTCCGACTGCCCCAACTCGAACCATTGCCAATCTTCGCCGTGTAACTAAATTCCGCATTCGTTTTGCAATCATAAGCGCGCAACCCAGCAGAATTTCCCAAAGCATAAGCCGAAGCACTCGTACTCAAAATGCCAGCCCCCTCCACACCCGCAGCCTCGCTCCACTGACAAACCTGCTGAATTAATTCGCCCCGCTGTAATGGCGAATAATTAGACGTTGCATCATCAAACCTTGCACAATAATCTGCATAAACCTGTTTTTCCAAAAGCGGCACCCATTCCGGATCTTCCGGTGCAATCCGTGCCAAATCTTCACTCCGTCGTAACGCCGCCACAATCCCCTCAAAATCTTGATCCACCGTTGTCGTGCTGGCACTGCGCCGACCAAAATGACTCGTAATGCAAATTTCAAACTGATTTTTTTGAAGATTTTGGCGGATCTGATTTTCCCCAAATCGCCCCAAAGCAGACTCCTTTTCCTCAATCGAAACCGAAACCCCATCCGATTCTGCTTGGACAATAATGGTCTCGATCCAATCAAAAGCCTGTTCCTGTGAAATAAGCCGTGACGCTGTAGCAACCATCGTGATAATCTCGCTTTTTTATGCTTCCTTTTATTAAAACAAGAAAAACCCCTCCACCGTAAAAGGCAGAAAGGTTTTATCAAAATTACTTCAGTCAGAAATTACGAGGATTTGTGATTCAATCAACAAGTTTTTGTTGTGAATCGCAGTCAGTTGAGACCTATCGGCTTCCCCCTTAATAAGGGGGAAGCCGATAGGCGGGGGGATCCTAATTAGCCTGCATCGCAGTAAATTTTTAACTTCGTCTTATTCAGCCCACTCAGTGTGGAAAAATTCACCCTTAGGCTTATCAGTACGCTCATAAGTATGAGCACCAAAATAATCCCGTTGCGCTTGAGTTAGATTCTGAGGCAGAGAGGCCCGACGATAGCTATCAAAATAATCGAGCGATGCACTAAAAGCTGGAATCGCAATCCCTAGCTCGTTCGCCGCCACAATTACAGAACGCCATGCCGCCTGACGATCAACGATCGACTGCTTAAACGCAGGTGCCAAAAGTAAGTTTGGAAGATTAGGATTCTCACTAAAAGCAGACTTAATCTTATTCAAGAAACCTGCACGGATAATACAGCCTCCTTTCCAGATACGAGCCGTTTCGCCAAGGTCTAGATTGTAATCAAACTCAGTAGAAGCCTTCGCCAGAAGAGCCATACCTTGAGCATAAGAACACATCTTGGAGCAATACAAAGCATCACGAACCTGATCCGTAAAGGCCTTAACATCACCCGTGAATTTAGTCTGTGGCCCAGCTAGCTCTGCAGATGCAGCGACACGTTCATCCTTGAAAGAAGACATGACACGCGCATTCACAGCGGCATACATTGTTGGGATCGGTACACCCAACTCTAGAGAACTAACCACAGTCCAGCGGCCAGTTCCTTTTTGTCCTGCAGAATCAAGAATCAGCTCTACAAGCGGCGTCTTTGTCTCTGGGTCAATTTTTTTGAAAATATCGGCTGTAATTTCAATCAAGAAAGAATCTAGCTCTTCCGTCTTATTCCATTCCGAAAAGACTTCGTGGAGTTCTGCATGAGTCAAACCCGCAGTAGATAGGAGATCGTAGGCCTCTGCAATGAGCTGCATATCGCCGTACTCAATACCGTTGTGTACCATCTTCACGTAGTGACCAGCACCGCCGGGGCCGATGAAAGTTACGCAAGGGCCGTCATCTACTTGTGCTGCAATCTTGACCAAGATTGGTTCTAGTTCTCGGTAGGCTGCTTCTGTACCACCGGGCATCAAACTAGGGCCATTTAATGCGCCTTCTTCACCGCCGCTGACGCCCATACCGACAAAGCCGAGACCAGATGCTTCTAAGTCTTTTGTGCGTCGCTCGGTGTCTTGGTAGAGGGAGTTACCGCCATCGATAATCATGTCTCCTGGTTCAAGGAGAGGCTTGAGCTGGTTAATTACGGCGTCCACAGGGCCACCGGCTTTTACCATGACCAGAATTTTGCGGGGGGCTTCTAAAACCTGTACAAATTCTTCAATGCTATAGGCAGCTTTGACGTCTTTGCCCATGGCACGAGTGGCCATGAAGTCTCGTGTTTTGCTGTCGGTGCGATTGTAAACTGCGATGGGAAAGCCGTTGCGCTCTACGTTGAGGGCAATGTTTTCGCCCATAACGGCAAGGCCGATCACACCAAAGGTTCGTTTAGTCATGTTGTTGAGATTATTTAGAGTATTGCTACAGGGTGTTACTTTCTTTCACGTTAGCGTGGGGCTCAATTTCTGCGACCCGGAATGCTTTAATCGTCGTTTTTCTTAAACATCTCTAGGAATCTTGATATATTGTTTTTCAAGTTACCGTGACTTTAGCTGGCTTTTTATTACTAAAGATAGATGAAATTAAAATTAAGAAAAAAAGCTAGAGTACTTATTTTCAAGGCTTTTGGACGGATTAAGCGTTTTTTTGTGAGAAAAAAGTAACTACGCTCTCATTATAAGAAAATGCTTTCTTTTGTGTATTTTTATGTTTATTTTGGAATTAGAGTTTGTTGATGTTTTTGCAACTTTAATGGGCTTTCTTAGGATAAACGGCGGCTTATTCGGGTTGAGGATAGCTTTCCCAGAGTTCTGATTTTTTACGTAGGCTGCTGTAGTTGTCGCGGCCGAGAATGATGTGATCGAGCAGGGGAATGCCGACAATTTGTGCGGCTTGGAGTAGGCGCTCGGTGAGTTGGAGGTCGGTGCTGCTGGGGTCGGTATTGCCGGAGGGGTGGTTGTGGGCAATGATCAGGCGGGTGGCGTTTTGTTTGATTACTTCGCGAAAAATCTCGCGGGGGTGGGCAAGGGTTTCTGTGGCGAGGCCGATGGTGACGACGCGGGAGGCAATCAGTCGATTTTTAACGTCTAGGCAGAGTACGGCAAAGCGTTCTTGGTCTTGCCACATGAGATCGTGGCTCAGGGCGATCGCCGCCGCTTCTGGACTATCAATAATCACTTTTTCGCTGGGCTTGGCCTGAAAGATACGTTTACCTAGTTCAATGCCCGCAAGGATTTGGGCGGCTTTGGCGAGACCAACACCGGGGATCTGAGTCAGTTCTTGGGGGCTGGCATTGCGGAGGGCATCGAAGGGATCCCGTTTGCCGTCGCTAAAGGTTTGCAAAATCAGTTGGGCTAAACCGACAGCGGATAATCCTTGGTGGCGATCGCCGGTACTGATTAAAATGGCGATCAATTCAGCATTCGATAAATAATTCGCCCCCACCTCGACGAGCCGTTCACGCGGTCTTTCACTAGCAGGAATATCTTGGAGGCGGGGGCTGTAGCTCATGGGGTAGTAGAAAAGGAATCTCTCAAATTCTAAGAGAATTCATTTCCCAAAGATTTTAAGACTCCGTAAAGGTCACCACAATCTCATCACCTTCAGTGAGACCAATTTCTTCAGCAAGACCACCCCGAATTTCAATCACTTGATCAATTTCTTTCGGTGTCCCATAACTAGGGCAGGGATCACTGGTGCAGGGCGGTACATCTCTGGCGATACTTTGTACCACACCGTCTCTAAGAAAAATCATATCTAGATTGATCAAACAATTTTTCATCCAAAAGCTCACCGGACGAGCGGGATCAAACTCAAATAACATCCCCCTATCATCGGCCAATTCCTCGCGATACATCAAGCCCAGCTGTTGTTTTGCCGCCGTATCCGCAACTTCAAGGGCGAAAGATTTATCTAATGATTTAATTTTCGCAGTCGCAGTAATTGGCAAAATTTGTCCTTTAAAATTAGTAGTCTCATTCGAAGTTGTGCTGGGACTTATCTCGCTGGGAGTGGCAACTGGATTTGGGTCAACCCTTTCTACAGGAGCAGGCGCACAGGCAATTAGGGTAACACCGCACATCAACGGCAGAAAATAACGAGTAATGTTCATAATAAATGGCTAGAGATTGAGCATGATTGTTCTAGAAATCTTAGAAAGATCTGCTGTTTGCAAAGTTCCGCTTTAAGCGTCTTTCAACACATAGCCGACGCCGCGCACGGTTTGGATCAGACGCTTACCGCCCTTTTTCTCGATTTTGAGCCGTAGATAGCGAATATACACTTCAATCACGTTGGACTCGCCTTGAAAATCATCGCCCCAAACGTTTTTTAAAATTTGCTCACGGGTCAGGGTTTGCTGGGGGTAAGACATTAAATATTTAAGTAATTCAAATTCTTTGACGGTGAGTTCAATGACTTGGGGCGGGTCGTCTTCAATACCGGACGGCGATCGCCACACAGACCGACTATTGAGATCTAAGATCAAATCCCCAAACAATAATTGCTCCCGCTGACCGTTCGTTTTTGGCTGTAGATAAACACTGAGCAACTGCAAAAACTTTTCTTGTCGGTAGGCTTGTAATAAATAATCATCCGCCCCAGCCTCCAGACAAACTACCCGATCTGCGACTTGATCTTGCGCCACCACAAATAGAATGGGCTGCACCATTTGCTTGTCCCGCAGTCCTCGGCAAAAATCGATCCCTCGCTGGCCTAACTTGGCGTAGTTCACGATCACCATGCTCGGTCGCATCTGCTGGATTCGCTTTTGAGCTTGAGCCGGAGTATCTACCACAATCGTCTGATAGCCAGATCCTGCAAGGTCTAGCCCAATCTGTTGATTGAAACTGGCTGTGGTGCCTACGAGTAATACATAGGCCAGACTATCCGCAGTAGGGAAAGTTTGGGTCATCTTAAATGGATCGCAATTGTATTGATTCTATGAAGATACAAAAGAGGTCGGCCTAAATCTTTGTAAATGTTTATTCTGAATTCAAGAGAATTTCCTGCGAGAATCGGGTTTCGCAACATGGGGCAATCCCCAACCGAGTTTTTCGCGCAAGATACGGAAAAATTCTGGCCGCTTCAATCTCACAAATCTTGCGTTGTAAGGCGATCGCTCTAAATAAACACGGTCATTGGGCAAAACATAAGCACCACCATTACCATCGACCACTAAAACCAAACGGTGAGAAGTGGCTGGAAAAACATTGACTGGCTCGGTATCAGAAAAGACCAAAGCCCGAGATGCGAGGGAATGAGGACAGATCGGCGCGAGCTGAAAGACTGGCACATCAGGGGTGACAACTGGCCCGCCCGCGCTCAGCGAATAAGCGGTTGAACCAGTCGGAGTGGCGATAATAATACCGTCTGCGGCGATATCAACCGGGGCATGGGCTCCAATTTTAATTTCAAAATGACACATCCCAGCCAAAGGCTCACGGTGTAAAACCATTTCGTTAAGACTGAGCGCTTCCCAGAGTAGGTCGTCCTCGCGAAATAGCTGCACGGTAATCATGGAGCGTTCTTCGATCTCGTATTCTCCGGCTAACAGGATGGCGATCGCCTCATCGAGGTGCTGCAGATACATTTCTGTCAAAAAACCAAGATGACCCGTGTTCACAGTCAGCAAAGGAATCCCTTTAGGCGCGACCTGCCGCGCAGCAGAAAGCACCGTGCCATCTCCCCCCAGCACGACCACAAATTTCATATCTTCATCAAAACCGGGCGGCGCCAACTGCTCAATTTTGGTATGGCAAACCGGCAGCGATTGCAACGAACCGTCTGAGGGCGCATATTCCGAATACCCAAGCAATCCCCCAAAACCAGTCGCCGTCTCGACCTGCCAGCCATGTTGCTTCAAGGTTTTTGTTAATTCTTGAGTAACCTGACAGGCAATTGGTTTGATATCGTTATAAATAATGCCAGCTTTGGGCACAAGCAAAAAAGTCCTAAAAAATGTCGGATATTAACATCTAGATTATCATCCCGACCGTAGTCAATACCGGGAGACTATGCGGCGATCGCCCCAGCTCGAAGCCCTATCACCCAAGATTTCGAGAGTGTACTTCGTCAAAACACAAAAGCACACCCTAATCAATCTCTACCTTAAAAAGGCGTACGAATATTCGGTTTTTTCTTGCCGCCCTTCTTCTTATTTTTATTCTTCTCATAATCAATCTCCTTCAGCTTCTGCATAATACGACTGAAGTATTCCTGCAAATAGTTTTCTAGAGTTGTCGTCTCCGCCGGATCAAGCTCAAAAATTCTGTATACCTCATCCATCGGTGCATCAAGCGGCGTACCCGTCGCCATCACTTCCGCAAAATACAAACGATCAGACGCATTTTGACCAAACTGGAAAAAACGAGTGACCCGGCGCATCAACCGCAAAAATCCTAGAGACAGACGCGCAATACTCGCAGTCTCTCCCGTATACCGCTCACAAATTGGAATAATTTCTTCACCCTTCCAAGCCCTTGTGCCGACTACTGGAAAAGTACCTTTCTTTGTCGCGGGAATCTCTAATGCCTGTATCGCAAACTTCGCAACATCTTGAGTATTCATATAGGCAATAGGCGAGCTCTTACCCGTAATCCAGACCGCTTGACCTTCCAAAACAGGAATCGCATACTGAGCAATTAAACCCTGCATAAAGCCAGACAGACGCAGAATTGTATAATCCATCTCCGCTTCTTCGAGATACCGCTCAATACAATACTTTGCATCCATCAGCGGTACATTGCGATGTTTCTGAGCATCAAGAATTGAGAAAAAGATATATCGTTCAACGCCTGCTTCCTTCGCAGCCTTGATCAGATTTACCTTGCCTTGCCAATCCACATCCTTAACACCAAGTGGGTCACTGGCACGGGCTGTCGCAGCATCAATGATTGCATCAATGCCCTCTAGCACGGTTGGCAACGAATCAGGCTGACAAATATTTGCCCCCACAAGCTCCGCCCCCCATTCCTTGAGAAAGGATGCTTTGCGGGGATTTCTCACGAGACAACGCACTTGATGACCTTCATCTAATGCTCGTCGCGCAACTTGCCTACCCAATGTGCCAGTAGCACCGACCACCAGTAACTTCATTTAAATTTCAGTTTAAGTAACGTTTTTTTAAGATTCTATAAGATCTTATCAGAAAGCGATCGCCTAACCGATAAGAAGTGGCGGAAAACCCTACTCCCCAAGGTAGAAGTCTTTTTGTCTACAATTAACAAAAGATCACCCCATCACCACAACTGCTCTATGTTTTTTGGATTACTCGGCAAAAAATCTCAAATGCCCAAGCCAGAAGAGGCTCTACCCGGTCGGGATCAGAAAATACCTGTACCCGCCAAGCACTTCGTTAACGGCAATCCGCTCGAAGGGCCATTCCCAGAAAATATTGAGCTAGCCATGTTCGGCCTAGGTTGCTTTTGGGGTGCAGAGCGCAAATTCTGGCAGATAGAAGGCGTTTACAGCACATCAGTCGGCTATGCGGCAGGATTCACCAAAAATCCAACTTATCAAGAAGTTTGCTCAGGCATGACTGGACATAACGAAGTTGTTCTCGTCGCTTACGATCCAGCGCAAGTATCTTACGAAAAACTCCTGCAAGTATTTTGGGAAAGTCACAATCCTACCCAAGGCATGCGCCAAGGTAACGACACAGGTACACAATACCGTTCTGGCATTTATACCTACAACGGCGAGCAAAAGCAGTTAGCAGAAAGCTCTCGCGCCGCTTATGAGAAAGCTCTGGTAGAAAAAGGCTACAACAAAATTACGACAGAAGTTATTGACGCACCAGAATTTTATTACGCCGAAGATTATCATCAGCAATATCTCGCGAAAAACCCCGGTGGCTACTGTGGTTTAGGCGGCACGGGTGTTGCTTGTTCTGTCGGTTTAGGTGTTGCAGAGCAGGCTTAATCGTTACGCAAAATTAGATCCGAAATTCAAGGACGTTGAACCCTGTCTAAGGGCTTAGATTGCCAAAATAATTGGTTATGAGAAAAAGGCTTAATATTGTTAAGCCTTTTTTTGTTTTTAATAGTTAACAGGCTTCTTCCGTTGGTAGTTCGAAGGTGAGCTGTACGTAATCAGATTCTGCTTCGTGTTTTGTTTGCTGTAATTTTCTCAGGTATTGCTGGCAGTCTTCTTGCCAAAAAGCGGATGTTCCGGGGCTTTGTTGATCTACCCTGAGCCAATGCTGCAAGACGGTTTGACGGTTATCTTGGGGCGTGGTGATTTGATAAATACGGGTGCGTTTTTTCTGGATAGAGCGCATTTTAAGATAAGTCAGATCGAGGCCCATCTGTTCAAGGAAGCGGCGCAAAATCATAATTGGTGTGGAATTTTTTGCGAGTCCAATGCCGACAGTAGTTTTGATCGCCTGACGATTTTCAAGGGCGATCGCCGCCATATGTTGCATCTCAAAATCAAGATTGTGTAGTTCTCGATCCGGTTGCACAAGGAGTTCTTTGACGCCAAGAATCTCTAATGTGCCAATGATTGCGCCCATTTGAGAATGATTAAAGTCAGGCTGGAAAATTTGTCCGCTGCCCTGCTGCATCAAGTGTTTGGCGATGAGGGCGTCGCGGTCAGCGAGGTAAGGGCGGCCGAGTGTCAGGAAGTAATGGCAGCGTAATTTTTGGTACCAATGTTCATCGTCTTTTTCCACCAAACCCGCTGTGACGGGCAGATTGTAGCGTTTTTGTAATTCGTATTTTCGGAGTCGATAGCGGTCTTCGGTTGTTTTGACCAACATCTTTTTCAACGACTGATATTGGGTTTTACTAAGGGCTGTTGCTTGGGCGATCGCCTGACATTCCACCAGAGAATTTGTGTCGCGGATAGAATTAATCGCTTCCGTGAGTTGGTTGCTCGGCAACTGCTTTG
The DNA here is from genome assembly GCA_049644465.1 of Limnothrix sp. Classification (GTDB taxonomy): domain Bacteria; phylum Cyanobacteriota; class Cyanobacteriia; order Cyanobacteriales; family MRBY01; genus MRBY01. Next base: position 4,348 of record JBARRZ010000013.1, on the reverse strand, counting down.
CCATTTTTTTGCTAACCGCACTTTGCTTCGGCACTTCACCGACACGATGCCCTTCTTGCGTCAGGTTTGCTAGCACCGCCTCGCGGTAATTCACCATGCCCGCGTTGATGCGCACTGCAAATTTTGCCCAGCAGAGTAACGATTCGGCTTGAAACTCAGTGTCGAGATCTTCGAGCACTGCAAAATCAGATTGTTGCAACAAACGAATATTCGTTTGGGTCAATTTTTGGCTAGAGGTGAGCAACGATGGAATCGACGCAGAACCATTCCCAATCGTATTAAATCCGTATTTCGCGACCCAAAGATGACGAGGGATATTTTCCCGCACTCGGCTCAGGGCTTGGCAAACAGAGTTTACGGTCTGCACCCCTTGGGCAATGCCCCAAACGGATGTGAAATGTCCTTTTAGGTCTAAACTAATGCCTGTTTCCACCGCCGGACTCGCCAACACTAAATCGTACTGGGGGGCGATCGCATTAAGATTTTTCATACAACCATAGGCCGGATGCTTTGGATCAGCGAGAGATTCGGCATCGATGCGCAAAATTTTCAGCTTGGGAAATTGCTTTTGTAGATAAATTTCGAGGGTCGATGTGCCCCACTGACTTTTGAGTTTTTGGGCCGAGAGACAGACAAATAATTTGCCACCTGCTTTGATGTGGCCTTCTAAATCTTTAACGAGACGTTTCGGTGTGCCGTCTGGATAATTGTGCAGGACATAACCGCTACGCTTATCTGCTTTCCAAGTATTTTCGATAACGTAGGGCGCAAAACCGCCGCCGCCAAGGGTGAGTAAGTAATCTAGAGAAACATCGCTAAGATCCGCATCGCTGGCATAAACTTGCCCTTCGCCTTCAAAAACATTCTGCATCAGCAGCTTGAAGTTTTGCAGAATATTTACGCGGTTATCTCGACAAGTGCTGGAGTTGAGACCATGCCACAATACTTGCTCGACTTCATCAAGAATAATGAGTGCGTCTGACCATTGGTGCGGATTAAAACGGGCTTGGGATTTTTCGTGAAGCGAATCGATACACAGTCCATAGCCTTTGGTTTTGAGGCTGGCTGTGCTGGATAAATTTTTATCGGTTGGCACGTCACGAATGTAATCTAAACCAAATCTTTGGCAAAGTTCTTCGACGAGACGAATGCGGTGACCAATTACAAGGACTGGCTGCTGACGGGCGATCGCCGCCGCGACGACAGATTCAAGGTAGCGGGTTTTTCCGGTTCCTTTAGGGGATTTGAGCGCAACAAGTTTTGTATCTTCGGGGACTTTAATATCACTGAGATAGCGTTGCTTTAATGCTTGGTGGCAAATATGAGTAAGCTGATTTAAACCCTGTGCTTTCCAGAGATCGAGTGAGAGCGCCTGCTGATAGGCTTGGTCAAATTTTTCTTGCCCGTGCTTGGCGATCAGATCATCGACGCCTTTACCAAGTTTCGTATCCCATGTGACGACTTTGACTGCACAGCCTTTTTGCTTGAGGAGATAGCCTGTTTTGCGGATAGCGGCATGGACGGCTTTGACGGTGCGGATTTTTTCGTCTTGGTCAAAGGCAATATAAATCTGGCGATCGCCGCTCACTAATTTTTTGATCTGAGGAATCAGTCGAGAACGGCCAATTTTATTTCCAGCCTCATCTTTCGGGGTACGCACTGCACCGTAAATTCCAGGTAAGGCGATCGCCACATAGCCTGCACTCAACAAAGCCCCTGCTTTTTTTGCTCCTTCCGTAACGACGAGGGGAATCTGCGGATGCTCCTTAAACCATTGCCAAAAACCACCATCAGGCTGGGCATTATCCCAAGCATGGTCATTCATTTCGATATTGTTACGGCTGGCGATCAATTCCCATAAATGAGGCGGCACACGCAGCGCAAATAAACCTGTACTCACCCTTGGCGGATGCTCGTACTTGATGGGCTTATCTTTTTGATTATTAATTCTTGGCTGCTCCGGCTTAAAGCAACCCCAGAGATCCGCTTCACCCGTCAGCAAATCCATCCCAGAACACCACCAACCACCAGCTTCTGTGTGTTGGTATCGCTGTAAATAACTGTCGCCCAAGCGTCCATCGTTACGGCGGGGCAATTCGTCCGAGTACAACAAATAATCCAAAGGGCGATCGCCCTCCAGAGAAATCACATTCATGTCGATTAGCTTTTCGTCGACACAACTGCGTTGCCATTCTTGGACATGATTCATAGATTGCACCTCCGACGCTAGATGTGGGGTAATTAACAATACCTCACACTACAGCTAGTGCGCAACTTATTTTTTTATGTTTTCAATGAAGCCTTGAAGTAAAATCCTAGGAGCCAATGAGAGCAAAGATCTGCCCATTTCTAATCTCGAATACAAGATTTATGAAGTGTAGAAACAGGCGATCGCCCCTTGACTTAGCAGACTAATTTACCGGTTTAACCGTCTTCTTGAGTCTCCGCAGGTTTCTCTACAGCTGCCTTTTTCTCTGGAATTTTGATCTTGCCAGTACGCAGTTGCTCATCCAGCAGTTCGACCGCTTTTGAGTACTGTGGGTCAGTCATTGTACCAATCTTTGTCCGATCCTCTTGTAATGCTTCCCGTGTTTCTTCCTCGATTTCCACAACGAAGTCTGGCGCAATCCCTTCCTTATTGATATCTCGCCCTGAAGGCGTGAGATATTTCGCAATCGTGACTGCCACACCGGAGTCATCTCCCAGACGGCGTACAGACTGCACCAAGCCTTTACCGAAGGTCTGTGTACCAACCAGCACTGCCCGTTCATTATCCTGTAATGCACCGGAGAGAATCTCACTCGCACTGGCAGAACCACCATCAACCAACACCACAAGTGGCTTATCGGTTAAAGCTTTTGCTTTCGCGTCTTGACGATCTACTTCGCCAGCACGGTTCACGGTCGAAACGATGCCGCCTTCATTAAGCCACATCTGAGCGATATCGATACTGGCATAGAGCAAGCCACCGGGATTGGAGCGTAGATCGAGGATATAGCCGTCTACATCTTGTTTTTCAAAGTCGGCGATCGCCTCCCGCATCTCTCCCGTTGCCTGCCCGCTGAACTGAGTTAGACGAATATAACCAATCTCGCCAATTTGATTAGAATCTATTTTTGCCTTAACAGGGTGAATTTGAATCACTTCCCGAACGATCGGAAACTTCAAAATCTCTTCATCACGGCGAATCGTTAAAACTACTTCAGTGCCGCGCTTACCCCGAATGAGATTAACCACATCGTTTAGTTCCATTCCCTCCATCGGTGTCTCACCCACAGATACGATCACATCTTTGGCAATGATGCCAGCTTCCGAAGCGGGTGTATCTTCAATCGGCGAAATGACAACAATTTCTTCGGTATCTTTGTCTTTAGTAATTTGAATACCGACCCCAGTGAGTTCACCGGAGGTGTCGATCTGCATATTCTCGAAATCTTCTGGCGGCATAAAGCGTGTGTAGGGATCGTCTAATAGATCCAACATTTCACGAATCGCTTCGTAGGCTTCTTCTTGATTGGCGTAATCTTTTTCTAGATATTCTTGCCGGACGTTGCGCCAGTCGTTTTGATTAAACGTTCCATCAACATACTCTTTGTCAATGACGTACCAAACTTCATCTACGACTTCTTTCGGACTGTCCTTGATATAGGCCTTACTCTGGGAATAATGCAAGCCTGCACCTGATACCGCCACTGCTGTAAGTACCAAAGCTGTTGCGCCGAGTACAAAGGGTTTGTAGTTTGACATGGAGCTTAAATAAAGTTAATTGCTTTTGCGACGGGGACTGCCGGTTCAAAAAGTTACCTATCTCTAGAATCGATGTAATTTGGCGGACAGTCTCTCTATCTATGCTAATGCAGTAACTCCCAAATCGGGAGAGAGGTAGATGATCTGTCAGAAATTTTCAGGTGAATTTAAGGGCTAGCTTTGTCACTACTCAAGAACAAAAAAGCTAGCGGATTTTTTGTAATACGCCAGAAATATACGCGGTGCTAGATAGATTGATGCTTGTTGTCGGCGATCGCCTGTTGTTTGATCAGCTTTTGCACTGCCACGATTGTGCGGTTGAGTTCAAGATTGCGACGTTGAGGATTTTCTAAATAAGCCTGTTGCTCTTGCTCAATCATCAAGATATCCTGCTCGACCAAACCATCTAATAATTTTTGGGCAGCACCGAACAAAGAATCTTTTACAAAACGCCGAAAAGCAACAGGCAATTTGTGTAGTCGCCAGAACGCATTAAGTGATGTGAAATGAATCAAATAAGCTTTAGTATGGGTTTCACTAATGGGGCAAAATAGACACATAATTTTAAAGTCATTTCCCAAAGTTGCGCTCCAGTTTGGGT
>JBARRZ010000012.1:0-24123 GCA_049644465.1 Limnothrix sp. | reverse complement strand
GTTTTAGAATATGGTTGTTTCTTAACAGGCGATCGCCCCATGACCACATCCGATCTACCGCAATCATCACTGGCCGAGTTGCCCACAGTTGGCCCTCTGACAATGTTCCGGCTGGGACTCTTCAACATGGGTTTGGGTCTAATGGCTGTGCTAACTTTGGCCGTACTCAACCGCGTGATGATTAGCGAGCTAGATATTCCGGCGACAGTGACGGCAGGCGTTTTAGCCGTACCGCAGTTTATGGCTCCGGCGCGAGTTTTTTTCGGGCAGCTCTCGGATCGCAAAAAATTGTTCAATCTCCATCGCAGCGGTTACGTATGGATCGGCACAGTGTTATTCGGTTCGGCGGTTTTTCTGGCGGTACAAATCGTCTGGAAACTGGGCGCAATTGTGCAAAAAAATGGTGGCTGGGCATGGACTGGCGAAACAACGCTCTGGGCGATCGCCCTTGGGGCAGTCCTCGGCTTTTACGGCTTGGCATTGAGTTCTAGTTCCACACCTTTCACCGCACTCCTCGTCGATATTTCCGAAGAAAAAAGTCGTTCCAAAATTGTGGCGGTGGTCTGGTCAATGCTGCTATTTGGCGTAGTAATTGGTGGGATTAGCGGCAGCATTTTCTTGAAAAAAGTTCAACAGACAGGCGTTGTGCTCGGCGCAAATGTTGGCTCGATGATGAGTAACGGTGAAAAATTTCTCAATACGCCGCTCGAAAATCTACAAGCTCCCATTAATTCCTTATTTTTAATTGTGCCGGCGATCGCCTTCGGCTTAGGATTACTCGGCACAATCGGCGTCGAACGCAAATATTCCCGTTTCGATCGGCAAGCTTCATCAAAACCTCGCGAAGATCAAATAACCTTTAAAGAATCTTTAAAAATTGTCACCACCAGCCGACAAACTGCAATTTTTTTCACTTTTCTCATCGTCTTTACCATCAGTTTATTCACACAAGAAGCTGTCCTAGAACCCTACGGTGGTGAGGTTTTTGGTATGTCTATTGGTGAAAGTACTTTGCTCAATTCTTATTGGGGCATCGGCATCTTATTTGGCTATAGCGCCACCGGATTTTTTGTCGTACCTCGCCTCGGTAAAAAGAACACCACTCGCCTCGGCTGTATTCTGACTTCCGTTTGTTTTTTTCTGATCATCTTGGCTGGTTTTACCCAGCAGCCCGATATCCTCAAATATGCCCTTGTGTTGTTCGGTACAGCGACAGGAATTGGCACGATTGGCGCGATTAGTTTGATGCTTGATTTGACCGCCGCCGAAACCGCTGGAACCTTTATTGGCACTTGGGCTTTGGCTCAGGCAATGTCTCGGGCGATCGCCACTTTGTTGGGGGGCGTTATCCTCGATATTGGCCGCGCTGTTTTCCAAACTCCCTTGCTGGCCTATAGCTGCGTTTTTGCCTTGCAAGCAGTGGGAATGCTCTGCGCAATCTTCTTTCTCAACCAAGTTGACGTAAACGAATTTAAAGAAAATACAAAGCTGGCGATCGCCACAGTTTTAGAAGGCGAGCTGGATGGCTAGACAGAATCCCGATCCCTCGCTAATTTTAATGAAGGCTCCTTCACATTAAGAAAAACTAAAGTTCCTATGAGAATTCTCGTCACAGGCGGCGCAGGCTTTATCGGCTCCCACCTCATTGATCGTCTGATGACAGATGGTCACGAAGTGATCTGCCTCGATAACTTTTATACCGGACGCAAGCAAAATATCCTCAAATGGATCGGTAACCCTTACTTTGAGGTGATTCGCCACGATATCACCGAACCCATACGTCTGGAAGTAGACCAGATCTATCACCTTGCTTGCCCCGCATCCCCGGTTCATTACCAATACAACGCCATTAAAACCGTCAAAACCAATGTGATTGGCACGCTCAACATGCTCGGTTTGGCAAAACGCGTCAAAGCAAGAATTTTTCTCGCCTCAACATCTGAAGTCTATGGCGATCCGAAAGTTCATCCCCAAACTGAGACCTATTGGGGCAATGTCAATCCGATTGGGATTCGCTCTTGCTACGACGAAGGTAAGCGCATGGCAGAGACTCTCGCTTTTGATTACCACCGCTCTAATAATGTAGATATTCGCGTTGTCCGCATTTTTAACACCTATGGCCCCCGCATGTTGCCGAATGATGGCCGCGTGGTGAGTAACTTTATCGTGCAGGCTCTCCAAGGTAAAGCGCTAACGGTCTACGGCGATGGTTCTCAGACTCGCAGTTTTTGCTATGTGAGCGATTTGGTTGAAGGTTTTCTTCGCTTGATGAATGGTGATTTTATTGGCCCCGTGAATTTGGGTAATCCTGATGAATACACGATTTTGCAATTGGCTGAAACGATCCAAAAAATGGTCAATCCTGACGCGGAAGTGACTTATGAACCCTTGCCCCAAGATGATCCACAGAAAAGACAGCCGGATATTAGCCGCGCCAAGAAGTATTTAAACAATTGGCAGCCAACGATTCCGCTTGAGGCAGGTCTGGAAAAAACGATCGCCTACTTCCGCGATCGCCTCGAGGCATAATCACCACTTTTTTTGAAATCTAACAAAACAATAATTGCTATGAAAGTTTGCGTAATCGGTACGGGATACGTTGGTTTGGTGACAGGGGTTTGTCTCTCCCACATGGGTCACGATGTCATCTGCATTGACAATAACGAGCAAAAAGTAAAATTGATGCAGTCCGGGCGATCGCCCATTTACGAACCCGGTCTGTCTGAATTGATGCAATCTTCGATGGACTCGGGACGACTACAGTTCACCACGGATCTTGCTTCGGGCGTCAACCATGGTGAAATCATGTTTATCGCAGTCGGCACGCCAGCCCTACCCAACGGTGAAAGCGACACCCGCTATGTTGAAGCTGTGGCTAGAGGTATCGGCGAACATTTGCCCACCAACACTTACAAAGTAATTGTCAACAAATCGACCGTGCCCATCGGTTCTGGTGACTGGGTGCGCATGATTGTGCTTGACGGCATCAAGGAAAAAACGGGCGATGTGATGAATGTCCAGTTTGACGTGGTCAGTAACCCCGAATTTCTGCGGGAAGGTTCGGCCATCGACGATACGTTTAACACCGACCGGATTGTCCTCGGCAGCAGCAACGAGAAGGCGATCGCCCTAATGAAGCAGCTTTACGAGCCACTCACTAGCGGTAAATTTAGCGACGAGTCAACGACTGTACCTATTCCCGTTGTTGAAACTGATCTCAATTCTGCTGAGATGATCAAATATGCAGCTAACGCTTTTCTCGCGACAAAGATCAGTTTTATTAATGAAGTCGCCAATATCTGCGATCGCGTCGGTGCAGATGTTTTGCAGGTTGCGAAAGGGATTGGCTTGGACAGCCGGATCGGCAACAAGTTTTTACAAGCCGGTTTGGGTTGGGGTGGTTCTTGTTTCCCGAAAGACGTTTCTGCACTCTTCCACACTGGCGAAGACTACGGTTACAGCGCACAAATTCTTGAAGCAGCAGTGGCCGTTAACGAGCGTCAAAAGCTGATCGTGATCGAAAAGCTGCAACAGGAACTCAAAATTCTCAAGGGTAAAACGGTCGGTCTGTTGGGCCTAACGTTCAAGCCAGATACTGACGATATGCGTGATGCGCCTTCTCTAAAGCTGATTGCAGAGCTAAACCGTCTCGGCGCCAGAGTCAAAGCCTATGACCCGATCATGTCTCAAAATGGCATTAGTCACGGCCTCACTGGCGTGCAAATCGAATCGAGTCCCGAAATGCTCGCAGATGATTGCGATGCGTTGGTACTCGTCACCGATTGGGCTGAATTTTTGAAGCTTGATTTTAATAAGCTCGGCGATCGCCTCCAACAGCGTCTAATTATCGATGGTCGGAACTTCCTCAATCGCGATGAATTAGTGGAGTTTGGCTATCGCTATGTCGGCATTGGTCACTAACAACATTTTTTGACAAATAAGTTGATTAAAAAACCTCCTTCGGCCGTAGCTTGGGGAGGTTTCTATTAATCATAAATAGTCAGGAATATTGACTAAGACATGTATTTTTGCCAGCGATTGAGATATCGTTCACCAATGCCGGAAATGCTATCGTTCTGGTTGGCTTGGGACTCTAACAATACGAGGCGATCGCCCTGATTTCGGTGTTCAGTTTGGAGCAGTGCATAATCTTGTCTCAGTTTTTCTACAGCTTCTAATTGCGCTTTCAGGCGATTCACAAGCTGACGTTCGTTATATAGCTCCGTCTGCAATTCTGCCAGCGTTGCCTTCTGTGTTTGCAATTCTTGTTCAAGGGCTTTCGCGCCCGAAATTTGTTCTTGCAACCCTGTTTTTTCTAAGTCCGCAGTACTAAGCTGATTTTCGAGCTGAGTTTTTAAGCTTTCTGCCGAGACCAATTTATCTTGCAGTTGCTGCTGAATTACTTGGTTGTCATCAAGTTGCTTTGTAAGGCGATCGCCTTGGGTATTTGCTTCTTTCAGTCTCAATTCTAATTGCTCTAAAACCTCATTTTTGGCATTTTGTTTGGCGACTTCCTTTGCCAAATTGGAAACACGACTATATTGCTCTTCGAGCTGTTTCTCTAAAGTCTTTGTTTGCTCTTGATTTTCTTTTAACTCTCTATCTTTACGCGCTACTTCTTGTTGCAATGTACTATGCATTGTTGCATTTTCTGTCAGATTTTTCTCCAAGCCTGTACTCTGTTCTTTTAGTGTTTGAACCTGCGCGTCATAGTTGTCAATTCTGGCCTTTAAAGTCGCAATTTCTGTGTCTTTTGCTTTTAGTTCTTGGCTGTGTTTTTGTGAATTTTCTGGCTTTGTCTCAACTCTGCGCACTGGTGTCGGCTGAACCGCAACTTTCTGATCCAGCTTATTTTTCAGCTCTGTAATGTGCTTTGCTTGTTCGGCAATTTTTGTCTCTAATTCTGTCATCTTTGCAGTCTGATCAGTTGCAGCACCAGAAGAGGCTGATTCTGCGGTGCTTGTACTCGCTGCAATACTCTGTAAATCATCAACTACTGCTACTTGTAGTTTGGGGGGGGTTGCTGTAGCATCTTCGACTGTGACAGCGAGATTTTTTTCGGCTTCTGGGCTGGCGATCGCCACTTTGCCGGCCATCACATTTTCTAGAAAAGCAGACCGAGAGAAACCAGATTTCTGAGCCATTTCGGCGAGACGATCATGGGCTTGGGACGTGAGGGAAAAAGTGATGGAAGATTTGCCTGTCGTCTTACGTTTCTTCTTGACCATGCAGCTTGCCTCAAAAATTGCTCTGAACACTTAACTATAAAATAGAGATTGGTAGACTGTAAAGTCATCTACTCATTCACAATACTTTACGAAAAAATAGGCTTAGGGCTGAGTAATAGAAAAAGTTTTTGAGAAATTTATTATTTAATAACTAAGGCATTTTTTGCCCTAATCTTGTCTGTTGCTGATAGATTTTTTTCAAGGTATTAATATCAGCTTCTGTGATCGATTTTGCGGTAGTGGTTTGGCTAAAATACATCACATCTTTTTCTTCCGAACTATGTCCCCAAATGCCAAGACCATGGCCAATTTCATGACGCGCAGTGGTCTCGGTGGCGATCGCCCCTTGGTGTGGGCTGAGAGCAATTGTGATTTGGTGCCGCAAAATTCGGTCTGAATCTAAATAAAACTGATAAGTTGTGACCGCATTCCGCGCAAAAGAATACTCCGTCTCGCCTGTTTGCGGATTAATCGAACGTTGCACTGGCGGCGATTTGCGCTCAATTACAATATCTGCATCGTCTCGCTCTGTGACAGTGACCAGCGGCAAAAACGGAGACCAATCGGCGATCGCCTGTTCGACACTGGCTTGCCATTGCTGTTGCCGTCGTTGTTCGCTGGGGCTAGCCTCAAGTGCGATTGGCGAATGGTACACCTTAACCGGAAAATCTGACCACAATAAATAGCCCAAAAGCGAGGGTTCAATTTCGTCAAAGTAATCTGTTGTCTCAGTCGTAGCCCATTCTGCTAGCGCGCCGGGTAATGGATATTGAGCTAGAGCTGGTAACCGAGCCGAGACATCTTCCTCAAAAGCCGGAGTTGAGATGGCAAAAAAACAGGCGATCGCCGCCCCCAATAAAAAACGCCACCCGAAAGAGTAGCGCCGCCAAATAGATAAAAAATATTGCAACTTATTATTGCCCCAAGCTTAAAATTACGAACCAGCAATCGGCGTTAACCAGCCTGCGCTAAACACAATCGTGATGCTGATGAACGTAATAAACAAGACCCAAGTTGCCCGATTAAGTGCCGTCTCTGCACTTTTTGTACTAGAAAACATTTGTGCCTGACCGCCGATGCCGCCTAGACCGTCTCCCTTCGGGCTGTGCAATAGCACCAGTAAAATCAAGCCAATCGCAGAAGCGACCCAAAGTACTTGTAAAACAGTTTCTAACATAAGAAAATAATTAAATATAAACTTTTTTTGATGGTTAACTAATTGCCACAGACTTCCAGAATAACCGATTTAGTTACGACGAGACACCGCGTAGGGCACAGCCGTAATTAAAGATTCACCAGTCATTTCCTTTGGTTTTTCAATACCCAAAATTTCGAGAATCGTCGGTGCAACATCTGCGAGACAACCATTCTCTCTCAATTTCACATCGCCACCATGGCCCTTGATTTTCCGGCCTTCCCCTTCAATTAGCATAAAAGGAACAGGGTTTGTGGTGTGGGCAGTCCAAGATTTTCCGTTCTCATCAGCCATATATTCCGCATTGCCATGGTCAGCGGTGATTAGTGCTGTGCCGCCAGCTCGATTGATTGCGCTCACTAACTTCCCGAGACAGTTGTCAACGACTTCTACGGCTTGCGAAGCTGCTTCCATTTTGCCGGTGTGACCCACCATGTCAGGGTTAGCATAATTAATCACAATCATGCTATATGTCCGTTTGGCGATCGCCGCGCAAGCCGCATCCGTTACCGCTTGAGCCGACATTTCAGGCTGCTGATCATAAGTTGCGACTTGAGGGCTAGAAATGAGTTCACGATCTTCACCCTCGTAAGCAACCTCAAGACCACCATTAAAGAAATAAGTCACGTGGGGATACTTTTCAGTTTCAGCCGTACGAAATTGCTTCAAACCGTTATCAGCAATCACTTCACCTAAAATCTTGGTGAGATTCTGGGGTTCAAAAGCAACTTGCACATCCAAACTGGCATCGTACTGAGTGAAAGTTACAAAATTGAGTCCCTCAATCATCTCTCGCTCAAAACCATCAAAGTTTTTGTCTACTAATGCATAAGACAATTGGCGCGAACGGTCAGGGCGGAAGTTGTAAAAAATAATGCCATCACCAGCTTCAATTGCACCCTCAGCTAAACGAGTTGGCGGAATGAATTCGTCAGTGACATCATCGTCATAATTGCTCTGCAAAAATTCAGTAAAAGACCGCTCATCAATATCAGTATCGTGAGTCATCACTTCATAAGCTCGTTCAACACGATCCCAGCGGCGATCGCGATCCATCGCAAAATAGCGACCGCTGACAGTCACAATCTTGCCCACACCAAATTTATCAATGTGCTTTTGGATTTCTGTTAAATAATTAATGCCTTCCGTTGTCTTCGTATCACGACCATCTGTAATAGCATGGATGCAAAGATCTGAAATACCGTTTACTTTCGCAAGATCGAGCAGTCCCAGCAAATGATTGAGATGAGAGTGGACACCGCCATCAGAACACAAGCCGATGAGATGTAGCTTTTTCCCTGCATCACGAGTTTGCTGACAAACTTTGACCAAAACTTCATTGCGTAAAAACGAACCATCTTCGATTGCGTCAGAAATACGCACTAGCTCTTGGGGGACCACTCGTCCAGCACCCAAATTTAAGTGACCTACTTCCGAATTCCCCATTTGCCCATCTGGCAGACCGACTCTCTTGCCAGAAGTGTGAATCAATGTAGAAGGATACGTTTCGAAAAAAGCCTCTACGTTGGGAGTATTAGCTGCCGCAATGGCATTCGCTCTAGCTTCTTTGCGGTAGCCCCAACCATCTAAAATTACGAGCACCACAGGGGATACAGGTGCGTGCGCCATGATGAAATCTTTCCTTTGATTAGGGATGAATAAGGGGGAATGCAAATCGATGATAGCATTTTCTGTAATTTACGCTATAGTTTGCCAAAATTAACAATGATTTAAGGCTCGATTTGTCAAGGTTTGCGGAGATTAGCGTCGACGTTGAATGATTATAATTGCACCGATCAGTCCTGTTAGTGGAATGAGGATCGGTGCTAGCCAAGCGATTAAGGCAATTTGTAAGCCGGATAAATTTAGGCGACGATTTTGAGGTTCTTTGGGACGGATTGCGAGCGGAATATTTTGATCTTGGTTCAGCCAATTAATACTATTTAATAACAGATCCCCGTTGAAGTACTGACTGAAACCGCGATTTGTGACAAAAGTTGTGTTGCCAATAATGATTGAGCGAACAGTTTCTGATGGTGCTGTTTCTATAGTGGCTTCGATCGCCACACCAAAATCAAGAGGGCCTTGTTGATCTGTGCTGGGATCAAATCTGGCGTCTGGACTAGGGAGTCCGCTTTCTGCCCAAACGGCGGCATCGGTTTTGAGAATGGCGGTGGCGGTAACGTTATCTTTGGGGTCGGTGAGAATTGGTCGGACGAATTGGTAGAGCGAAATATTGCCTTGAAATGCTTCTGTAATGGGATGGTTACCGTAATCGGTTTGGATTAGGGTTGTGTTGCCAAAACCAAGGAGGGCTGATCGGTCTTCGCCATCAATGAGGATGCGTTGATCGAGGCTAATGCCCCACGGTTCTAGTAAGGGATTGAGCTGGGGATCGGTATTGGGATCGAGCAGAATGAGTAGGCTTTTTTGTTGTTGTAGATGGGTTTGTAGGAGTTCTATTTCACCGGGAAGGAGGGCGGTTTGGGGCGCAATCAGGGCGATAATGCTGGCGTCTTCGGGCAGGGTTGGGGTCTGGGCGAGGTTGAGGGGGCTGACGCGATAACCTTGTTCTTCAATGGCTTTGACCATTTGGACGAGGCCGTTTTGGGTGTTATCAATGGCTGGCTCGCCGTGGCCTTGTAAGAGATAGATGTGGGGCTGGCGATCGCCGGTAATACGAATGATGCTGCTGGTGAGCTGGGCTTCATTGAGGCGTTCACCGGGGGATAAAGTTTGGACGAGTTGGGTTTTGTCGGCATATTCGAGATGGATTTCGCCTCGGTTCTGCACTTGAAAACGGCGTAGCTGCTGGATATCAACGTCGGGATCAACAAATTTGTACTGAATTTTGCTGGGGTTGAGCCGACGATAATCATTGAGTAGGGGCGTGATCGAAAGGTCGTCGTCTGTTTCTTGAAAGAGCCAAATTTTTAGGGGTTCTTCGAGATCTCTAACGGTCGCTTTTGTTTGGGGTGAAAGGGTGTAAATTTGCGATTCTGTCAGGTCAAAGCGCACGGGAAACTGGGCGGCTAAAAAGTTGAGCAGCAATAAAGTCACGATCACGGCGATCGCCGACAACAGACCATTTGCGCCAATCTGCGTCGAACGACGAGACCAAAATTGCCTCAGAAAAACTTTCGTCTGGGCATCAGTTGCAAAGCCGCCGAGGATGAGCAGCAGACCAACACAGACCAAACTATAGGCAATCAGCACATCGCTCTGGACTGCCACCAAAATCACCAAGCCCGCGATGAACGCCGCAACGCCAAACCAGATTAAATAGCGCGGTAAATTCCCCTTCAACATAGCTCAACGCTCATCAACAAATTGGACAAAATTTCTAGACTAAAGCCGATAGCACACCCTGAATTTAGCGGCGGGCGAAGCGCAAATACTCGATAGATTGGGAGGTCAGAATCACGCCCAAGACAATGTAACTGCTCAACAAAATGACGCTACTACTATCAAAAACGCCTTCAAGGAAATTGTTGTAATGGCGCAGCAGTGATAAATGTTTGATCGCATCACCCAGCCACCCAGACAGGCGATCGCCAATGAGATCAATCAGCCACAACATCAGCACTAACGAAAACGTCATCACCGCCGCAATTAAAGAACTTTCTGTCAACGAAGAAATAAACATTCCCAAGGATAAAATCGCCGCAGCCAACAAAACCAATCCCAAATGCGATAGCAAAAAAATTGACAACGGAAACGCTGGCTCTGCCCCACTAAAAGCAATCAATTCCAGCACCATCATCGGCAGCAATAGCACCGAGAAAAATGTCACAACACCCAACAATTTACCGACTGCCACCGACCAATTCGTCAAAGGTGAAGTCGCCAGCAATTCCAGCGTGCCCTGCTTCCGTTCCTCCGCGTACAAACCCATCGAGAGCAACGGCAGTAAAAATAAAGCCAAAGCACCGATTACACCCAGAAAAATTTTGAGAAACTCCGACGCCACATCAATCGGCGGTAACGGAATGCCGCGTTGTTCTTCAATTGCCACAACCGTCACAATACCTTGGGGGCCAATGAGCAAAGTAATAAAAAGAATGCCGCCCAAAAACCAAAATAGTGTCGCAAAAATAAACGACAACGGTGACGAAAAATAGCTTTGCAATTCTCGCCGAAAAATCGCCAAAATATTACTCAGTAAAATCATTGTGTTTCTGTCGTGCTAAGGGCAATGCTATCAGTCGTAACGGCGGCGGGAGCAGGACTTTCGTCTTGCATCAGTTCGAGGAAAACGTCTTCAAGACTAGGTCGGATACGGCGCATTTCGTAGAGTCCGGCGCTGGTGCTGGTAATGATGGAGGCGAGATCTCGTCCGGGTTCGTGGTTTGGTGCAATTGTGACTGTGAGTGTCGCGAGAGAATTGTTTGGTTGTTTGGGTTCAATCTCAACATCAATGACGCCCGGCACAACTTCCAACAGTGGCTTGATTTCAGTGGGATCTCCATCAATTTCAATGGTGTAGCCGGAATTACCGGACATTTGTGCGCGCAGATTATCGGGAGTATCGGTCGCGACTAATCGGCCTTGGTTAATCATCACCACCCGATTGCAGGTCATGCTTACTTCTGACAGGAGGTGGGTTGAAAGGAGAATAGTGCGATCGCCGCCCAGAGATTTAATCAACTGTCGCACTTCGATGAGCTGAGCCGGATCTAGGCCGACGGTAGGTTCATCCAAAATGATCGCTGGCGGATCATGGACGATCGCCTGAGCGATCCCCACCCGCTGACGATAACCCTTGGAGAGCTTGCGGATGTGGATATTTTTCTTGTCGGTGAGTTGACAACGTTCAATAGCTGAGGTGACTTTTTCCGGGCGATCGCCATTGCTAATACCTTTAATTCGCGCGACAAAATGCAAAAAACTTTCGACCGTCATATCCCGATAAAGCGGTGGATTTTCCGGTAGGTAGCCCAGACATTGCCGCACCGCCATCGAGTCTGCATGGACATCGTGGCCCGCAATCCGCGCTGTGCCTGTCGTTGCAGGAAGATAGGCCGACAAAATCCGCATAGTTGTTGTTTTACCCGCACCATTTGGCCCCAAAAAACCAACGATCTCACCCGTTTCCACCTGAAAACTAAGATCGGCGATCGCCGGCGTTTTGCCATACATTTTGCCCAAGTGCTCGACTTCAATCATCGGAATCCTCGTTCTAGACCTTTCCGCCTAGAGCAAACTCACAACAGTTATCGTTCCCCAAAAGCACCACTGACAAACTAAAAACTGACATCAAAGCAAATGCAAAACTATTCGTCCGAGCGATCATCAACATCGTCCGGCGCATCAATCTCGTCTTTAAAACCCCGCAACGTTTTGCCAAGGGCACTACCAACTTCAGGGATTTTTTTCGGACCAAAGATCAAAACAAAAACACCTAGAATAATCAGTACTTCAGGCCAGCCTAAACCAAACATACTTACGCTCTGGGTAAAAGTTAATTTATGGAACAATATATAGGTATTTGATCCTGCCCCAGTATATCTTTAAAGCTATCTTCCCGATTTTGGCTGCAAGGATTATCTTTGAATGTCCTAAAAATGGCGGCATCTATTCTTTTCTGAAACCTCAAAATTATCTATGATCTCTTCTAGCAAATTGCCGACGACAGAACCCGTTTTTTATCCCCTCATCCAGCAGCTAGCAGATGTCATCGTCACTTTGTGGCAGAACAATTTAGAGCTAGAGCCATTCGAGTTACCAAAAGGATTGGGCTATATCGAAGGCAAATTAGACGGTGAACGCCTGATCATTCGCAATACTTGTTATCAAAGTAAGCATTTTCGTAAGATGCATTTGGAGATGGCAAAAGTAGGCGCAAATCTCGATATTTTGCACTGTGTCATGTTTCCTCGCTCTGAATATCCATTACCGATGTTTGGTTGCGACATTGTTGCTGGCCCGAAGGGAATCAGTGCGGCGATCGCCGATCTTTCCCCCACCAACGCAGACCAGACTCTTGACTCAACTTACGAAGAAAAACTAGCAATCGGCCATCAAAAACTCAACTTTTCTCAACCCCGCACCCTGCCAGATTGGGGCGCAATTTTTTCTAAATACTGCATCTTTGTTCGTCCCAGTAGCCCAGCAGAAGAACAATTATTTCTCGGTCGTGTGCAAGAATTTTTAGACATTCATTGCCAAATCGCTTTAGCCTCCCAGTCTCTGCCAGAAGCACAACAAAAGGTCTATCTCGCAGGGCAACAGCACTATTGCGCAGAACAGCAGAAAAACGATAAAACTCGCTGCATTCTCGAAAAAGCGTTCGATTCAGAATGGGCAGAGCGTTATTTCAGTCAGGTTTTATTCGATATCCCAAGCTAATTGCCACAACAGCGATCGATGCCCAAGCTGTCTAAAATCAAATCACTGACAGCATTAGCTACGGCAAATTCACCATAAAACGATTCTTTAAAATTAAAAGCTTGCATCTCTGTGACGATCGCCACAACTAACGAACCGAGATCATTCTCTCCTTCTAGGCGTTGGCGCACATAGATCTGCTTAGCGCGTTCAGCGATTTTCGCATTTGCAGGCTCCGGCAGAAATTCCTCATTTAGCCATTTATGCAATGACTGCTCTAACCATTGGCCCTCAATATTGGGGTCAGTGATCGGCGGGAGCGTGATGGGCGGAATGGGTTCAGCCGTCATAGGTCAGCAAAAAGATTGCAGTAAATAAACATTCAGACAGTCAGTATAACAAGTCTCTTCTGGCCAATTCCTATCCCTGTGACAAATCAGTAAACTTGAATTTTTTTCGGGCGATCGCCTAGGTCAGTACACTAAAAGCCTAAACTTCCAGCAGATCGTTCTGTGCCATATAACTCAAAAGCCAGCTCGCCATCGTCGCACGTCGCGTTAAGCGGGGCACAAGCTGATCAATGGTATAGCCTTTAAAGCCCATCTTGTCTTTCAATAACCCCTTATGTTCCTTAGGAATTGACCGCGTTAGTTGCACCGTTGCAGGACGACTCTCAATAAATTCAGGCGGCTTCGTCGGATATTTTTCTTGCCAAACAAAATCAGCTTGATCACTATTCCATCTTTGGCTGGTTTCGTCGTAGGTGTAGCCCAAACAATCCCAGACCAAACGATGCAACGTCTGATCATCGAGTGTTTCATCAAGAATGCTTTGAATCGTGTCAGTGGTCAGCGGGGGCAAATCAGACATATCAATTTCGGTCTACCAAACATTCTGCAATTTATCACCCTATCGCATTATGTTGGTACAGCTTCACCGGGGCGTAACTTTGCCCATTTGCCATCCTCACGAGAAAAGCTTTCGCAGCCAACCACATCCCATTCCATCTCGATCATTTCGCCTTCAGAGCGAATATTCACATTAATCGTCGGTTCTTTCGGTTCAAAGCTAGGCGACTCTGTCAAATGAGGTTGCTGGTGCTGAGTTTCGACCACATGGTAAGTTTCGCAACGATTTACATATTCGCAGTTGATGCATATACACATATTTTGTCATCCGCAGAGCGAGCTTCAATCCCAGTATAACGAGATTTTTTACTGGATTTTAGACAAAAAAACTGCCCCAAAGTGAATCACTTCAGAGCAAGTTCAGGTGCATCTACCACTTTTATCTTCAACGGCTGCAGAGCTAAAATCCGGAAAATGAGAGGATTTATTTTTTAGAGAGTCATGCTAATCCTGATTTATTTGCGCCAAAACCTGTGCAGAGACTTTATCCGGGACATCTTGGAAATGATCATCTGCCCAATTAAAAAACCCAACACCGAAGGTCAGCGATCGCAGCTCAATAATCAGGTGGTGCATTTCGGCACTAGGAAAGTACCCGGTAATGTGATCCCAGCCTCGCCAATCGGCAATACTTTCGTAGCCCAGAATTTGCCCACGCTTACCGCTAATTAGCTGGAGCGCATTAGCCGTGAATTCGTTGGGAATATAGAGATCGATTTGTAAGATTGGCTCTAAAAGTTGCGGTGTGCAATTCGGAACTCCTTCGGTCATTGCAATGCGTGCAGCCTTCTTGAATGCTTGCTCTGAACTATCTACGGCGTGGTGGGAGCCGTCGGTCAGAGTGACATCAAGATCTACAAGGGGAAAACCGAGAGGCCCTTGCTCAAGATATTCTTGTACGCCTATTCTGACGCCGGAGATATAGCGTCTTGGTACGACGCCGCCAACAATTTTTTCGTGAAACTGAAAGCCTTCACCCCGACTGAGGGGTTTAATCTCTAGATGAACATCTCCGAATGCACCGTGCCCACCGGATTGGTGTTTGTAGCGTCCGTGGGCAGTGCCGCTCTGGCGAATGGTTTCACGGTAGGGCACTTTCGGGAGTTGGGTCACCATCGGCAGATTGTATTTACGTTTGAGGCGATCAAGAGCGACTTGTAGGTGAATGTCTCCTTGCCCCCAAAGCAGAACTTCGTGAGTATCGCTGTGTGGCCCCCACGCAAGGGATGGATCTTCGTCGATAAGCTGGGCTAAGGCATGGCTGAGTTTGACTTCGTCTTCGCTTTTTTCGGGGGCGATCGCCAACGCATAGACAGGCTGCATCACATCCGCTTTTTTCAGAATTTGAATCGGCTTATCCCCGGTAAACAGCGTATCGCCCACCCGCACATTTTCCAGACGAGCTAAAGCAACAATGTCTCCAGTTGCAGCCGTTTCCACCGAGGTTTGCTGGGACCCCATCAAGTGGTAAATACCGCCATGGCGTAACCCATTCAGCACCATGCCTTCCGTCACTTCTCCCTGCCAGACCCGCACCAGAGACAGCTTCCCACCTTGGGGAGAATAAAAGTTTTTCAGTACCTGCACCACCGTTTCCTCTGGCGCTGCCACCACAGCCCGTCGTTCAGCCGTAATCACCGGCGAAGGCGCTTCTTTCACAAGGATGTCGAGGAGAGGACGTGTTCCAGAATCTTCTTCCGCAATGCCAAATATAAGGGGCACAACTTGGTCTGCACTCAACTCTCGGCGGAGATCTTGCAAAATTTCTTCGGACGACGGCACAATGTCTTCGAGAAGTTTTTCGAGGAGCTGATCATCAAAATCTGCAAGGGTTTCCAGCATCTCTTCCCGCGTAATGGTTTCCTCAACATGTAGCTCTTTAGGGAAAGGGACTGGTTCAGCTGGGGAGTCGGGGTTGTAATGGTAAGCCTGTTCTGAAACGAGGTCAATATAGCCGATTAACGCTTGGTTTTTACGGATTGGATACTGCTGCGGCACGATGGGGCGATTGGACGCATTTTTTAAGGCTTCAAGAATTTCGAGATAGGTATTTTTTGCCCGATCCATTTTGTTGATAAAAACGATGTGGGGAATATTCCAATCATCAAGAAATTTAAAAAGCGGCGATAGGGTTAAAATTCTTTCTGTTTCTGGCTCGCAGACAATGACGGCTGTGCCGACACCCACGAGGGTATTGTAGGTTTCTTGGAGAAATTCGATAGAACCGGGACAGTCTAAAAAGGTGAGGTCAACGCCTTGGTGATGGGTGCTGGCGACGGAGGTTTCGACACTCATTTGGCGATCGCGGGCTTCTGGACTACTGTCACTGACTGTATTTTTTTTAGTGATGCTACCTTTGCGGGTGATGGCTTTGGTGACGAAAAGTAGGCTTTCGAGGAGGGTCGTTTTGCCGGAAGAGTAGGGGCCGATCAGCGCGATATTCCGAATATTTTTAATGGATGTCTTCATCATCAAAATTCCTAAATGGGTGATATCGGCAAGGCTCTGACAGCTTTATCAGGGCGTGTAATATTTGAAAGGAGAATATAGTGTAAATTTTAGCCACTGCGCTCACTGCAAGGGTAACGTTATTTGGTATCTGTCTTGCTGAAACTACTGTTTCTTGTAAGGTATTTTTAGGTGAGTTTAAAGTTCAATAAACATCTGTAAATCTGTGCTAAATCTATTGCTTCTTCGTAAATTTTTTGGAATTAGTTGTTGTTTATTGATAATGACTGCGGGCACATCAGAGGCGATCGCCGCACCGCTTGAGATTGCCCAAGGTTTCGACACACCGATTACGCCGACAACGCCTGCGGCGAAACAAAAAATGGCGGAGGGTTTGACCTTAATTCAGCAAGGCCGAATCGATCCCGCCATTGTCCGGTTTCGGGAGGCGATCGCCCTTGATCAAAACTTGTGGCAAGCCTATTACAATCTCGGTCTCGCGCTACGTCAAACAGGGGATTTGCAAGGATCTGTCCAAGCCTTCTATCAAACCGTTGTGATTGAGCCAAATTTTGCCCTTGGTTACGCCAACGTGGGCGGTATTTTAGTGGATGTTCAGAATTGGTCGCAGGCTGAACTGTATCTACAACGGGCGATCGCCATGCAACCAAACTTGGCGATCGCCCACTACAATCTCGGCTTAGTACATCGCCAATCAGGACGACGGGATGCAGCCATGAGCGCGTGGGAAACAGCCCGCCGCCTAGCACCAGAATTAATTGAAAGCTCACTCCAACTCGCCGAAGTTTATCTCAGTGGCGATCGCCGTAAAGACGCCAAAAAAATTGTCACAGAAATTCTCAGCAGCAACAACAGAATCGCAGCCGCCCATTATCTCCAAGGCCGCATCGCTGCCCAAGAAAATAAACCCGAACTCGCCTTAAATTCTTTTCGCCAAGCCAGCCAACTAGACCCAACCTACGCCAATGCCTATTTCGGCGCAGCCAAAGTCTTGATTGATAATGGCCGCAGTAACGCCGCCATGCCGTTGCTAGATTACGCTTTGTTACTTTATACCCAACAAAATCAAGACACTTGGGCACAAACCACCCGGATTTTACGTCAGCGAATTCAATAAAACACCGTCATCTAGCCGATGACATTGGGCAAGATTAATCCATACGTAAGTCGCTTGTGTATCTTGCAACAGCAAAATTTTCGAAATACTAGTAACATTTCGCCAGCAGCGATCGCTTGCCCCAAGACCAAACTTCCGTAAAAAAACAATGGCTACAAAGCTTGGTACAGCGGAAGATGAAGATCTGGTGAATTTTCAACGTGCATCTCATAAAGTCTACTTCTACTACGGCATATACCCGGCTCGACTTATGACCCTGACTCGTCCTCGCTTTTCTTCAGACTTAGAACTTTTTAAACGCTACGCCAAAGAGCCTAGTGTTTGTCTCCGTAACCGTATTGTGCAGCTCAATCTTGGGCTGGTACGCAAAGTGGCTTATCAGATGAGCCGTACCTGTGGCGAGACCTATGATGACCTAGAGCAAGTGGCTGTTTTTGGTCTAATCCGCGCCGTAGAAAGATTTAGTCCTGATCGCGGCGCTGCCTTTAGTTCCTTCGCGATGCCCTATATCCGTGGTGAAATTTTGCACTACCTACGGGATCGCGGCAGCATGATCAAAATTCCCCGTGTTTGGCAAGAATTACATTCCAAGGGTCAAAAAATGCGCCGTCAACTGCGGACAACATTAGGGCGATCGCCAGAAGACCGAGAACTCGCCACAGCCCTTGGTGTCAGCCTCGAAGAATGGCAAGATTGCCAGCTCGCTTGGAAAAATCGTTTACTCATTAGCCTAGACGTCTCCCTTAGTAATGGTTCTGACGAATCAGTGACCCTTGGTGAAACCTTACCCGACACCCACGGACTCCAACAGCAGCAGCAACAAGAAATCAAAATTCAACTACAAGACGTATTAGCCCATTTAGAAGACCGCACCAAAAGTGCTATTCAGATGGTCTGCCTCGAAGAATTACCCCGGACAGAAGCCGCTAAACGCATTGGCATTAGCCCTATGACCGTGACCCGTCACCTCAAGCGCGGGATGCAGCAAATGACAACTTTACTAGAACCCCAAGCGGCTTAAAACAGCAACCAAGCCTTTTGTTATAGTCAAATATGGCTAACTCAAGGAAACATAAATATTGATGGGCATCAGCATAATTGGCGCAGGCATGGGGCGTACAGGTACGTATTCCCTGAAAACAGCCCTTGAAATGCTGGGTTTTTCGCCGTGTTATCACAGGGTGGAATTACTGCGTGACCCCAAGCGTATTGAGCATTGGGAAAATTTGGCGCGTGGTGAAGCAGTTGACTGGCAAAGTTTGTTCGCGGATTATCAGGCGACGGTTGATTTTCCGGGCTATTGTTTTTACGAAGCATTGATGGTGCAGTATCCAGCGGCAAAGGTGATTTTAACAGTGCGCGATGCTGATGCTTGGTATGCCAGCACGAAGGCCACACTTTTTAAAGCAGAACCGAATGCGGTGCAAAAGGCAAAGGTGGCTTGGAAAATTCCTTTTTCGCCGGAGTTACGCCAGAGAATTCGTATTTTTCGGTTGGTTAATCAATGTATTTGGGATGGTGAGTTTGGTGGGGAGTTCCTGCAAAAGGAAAAGGCGATCGCCGCCTATCATGCCCATATTGCCAAAGTTAAAGCGACGGTTCCTGCCGAAAAGCTATTAGTCTACGAAGTCACCCAAAGTTGGCAGCCACTCTGTAACTTTCTAGACAAGCCAGTTCCCAATCAACCTTTTCTGCACCTCAACAAGCGAGAAGAGTTTGATGCGCTGAAGCAGAAAGTTGTGAAAGCCTAAATTATGAAAGTTGTTGCCCTACAAGACGGAATTCTCTGCATCCATAAGGACGATGTGCCACCTTTCAAAAAGGGTGGTTCGGTCGTGCGCAATAGTTATTTTTGGGCTTTGAAGTCAATTTCCTGCTATGCCCCCCGACAGGGTGATTGGGAATTTGACGCCGAAGTTTGGGTTGCTCTTGGTCGAATGTTGATGGCCTTCACTGAGTCGGGCTATCTCGGCTATTCGGAAACGCTACTCGAATTTTCAGAAGATCTCCAAATTCCAGAATCCCTGCGTGCCGTTTCTAGTTACTTATAAAAATTAGGGCAAATTAACGCGGTTCACGCCAAAATATAATCGATTGGTTTAAGGGTTCTAGGGTTGTGCCGGGATAATAAAAATTGAGGATTTTCGCGGCTGACCACCCAATATTGGCGAGATTATAGGAGCCGTATTGACTCATGCCGACACCATGACCAAAGCCGCCACCAACAAAGGTATAGCCAGTGATTTGCTGTTGTTCGTTTTTGGTGGGCTGGAGATAAAACAGGGTGCTGCGGGGTGGGCCTAAAGCGCTACGAATTTCGTTTTTAAGGAGTTTTACAACGCCTCGATCTGTCGTCACATCTAACTCTAAAACACGACCGGACGGCGATCGCCGCACAATCTCCAGTTTTTGCACTGTCTTCATGCCAGATACAGAGCTTTGGGTTTTGTCGAGATATTTCTGAAGCGTCTCGGCGAGTTCGGCAAAAGTAGCCGAGCGTTCCCACCGGAAAACATCACGCCCCGTTTCATTAAAACCGTCCTTTAACGCAATAAATTTACGGAATTCTTGTTCGTTCGCCAGAGAGCTGGAGCCTAAGTCCCACATCTGGTTTGGCGAATCGATCACTGCTTTGAGATAAGG
Source organism: Limnothrix sp. (assembly GCA_049644465.1). Classification (GTDB taxonomy): domain Bacteria; phylum Cyanobacteriota; class Cyanobacteriia; order Cyanobacteriales; family MRBY01; genus MRBY01. The sequence goes on along the minus strand of JBARRZ010000012.1, from coordinate 4,236 downwards.
ACGTTCTTCACCATTCCACACATCGCTAAAAGAAGCTGTCACGCCGCCGGTTGTCGAGGAATACAATGCATCGACTAATTCGTTGTTGTAGGTCAGAACTAAACCTTTTGTACGGGCGATCGCCTGATCGATCCGACTGGTTGTACCTTGCAAGCCTTTATATACCTGACAATGCACCGTGGCGCATAACTCGTAATTGTCCGCTTTAAAGCGCCGTAAATTTCTGAGCGCATACGTCCGAGCAATAATTGTTTGTGCTTCTACGGCATTATTCGGCGCGCTTTTACCAATTTCATAAGGCACCACGCCACGCAGATAAGTTTCAATATCCACATCGTTAACAAGCGTGTAAGTCCCGTAGGCATTGGGCTGTACCCGGAGTAGTCCTGAAAATCGATTTTTTGCGCCGTCATTTTCTTGCAGCTCGAACAAATTTTGCCCAGAACGCAAAGTCATTTCTGTGCGGTTGTAACGATAGCCGTCTGCGACAAATGAGGCGATCGCCCGCTGTTCGAGCACTTCTGAACTTAAAAAAGGAGCGTCATAACCCTTTGTTTGCAAATTTTCCAGCAATAAACGGCGCAATAAAGGCGTTTTATAAACATCCCGTTTCGCCCAAACCTGCCACCGCCCCGGCTGCGTAATCTCGACTTCAATGCCCAGAGATTGCCAAAACTTAGCGCTATCTTCTGCGGTCTCGAACGTCCCCTGATCACTGAGCACCACATATTCCAAAAGCTGTGGTTGACTCAAAGGCAAAGACGCCACTTCTAACGTGATTTTGTCCGTGTTAATGACTTTCTTGTTGCCATCGCCGCCCATAAACTCCACCGTCAGGCGATCGCCCGGCACACTAGAGATCGTCAACGTTTCATCCGTCTCATCCCCAAACCGTTGCACAATACCGACTTTAATCTCTACTTCCCGAGCCTGAGTTTGGGGCGAAAAAACCGCACTTATCCCCAAACAACAGCCTAGACCCATGCCCAATAGCACGATTTTCGACCGAAAAATGGGCTTCAATATCATGGCGATCGTCAATAAAAAAAGTTAAATAATAGTCAATCAGAAGAACAAACGGTCTACTTCACTTTACCATTTTCATCTAGTAAAATTTCCCCTTGAATCAAGCGCTTCGCCGCTGCCAGCAAGTTATCTTCCATATAAGGTTTTGTGAAATAAGCCTTCGCTCCCCGTTCCGCAGCAATCTTCCGATGGCGCTCAGCTCCACGCGAAGTCAGCATCGCAATCGGAATATCCTTAAGCTCCGGATGCTGCTGTACACGATTGAGCAACTCCAAACCATCAATGCGTGGCATCTCAATGTCACAGAACGCCACATCAAAATCAGGCGTAGCGAGTAATTTATCCAGCGCATCCTGACCATCTCGCGCTTTTTCAACCCTGTAGCCAGCATTTTGGAACGTAATCGCTAACAACTCTCGCACCGTTACAGAATCATCAATAATCAACGCTTTAAATGTGGCCTGAGTCGCAAACGCACGAACAGACGGTTCAAAGTTTATAGACTCAGCCGGTGTTGCAGAGGTTCCATGAGTCGAAGGCTGAGGCTCCAATTGTTGTGCTGGTGGCGGCGATTGTTGTGGCGCAGGAGCTGGCGGAGCTTCAACAACTTGTCTTTCGCGTGTACTACCCGCCAACAAAACTTCTCCTTGGCGCATCTTTTGGGCTGCATCAAGCAACGCCTCTTCCAAATACGGCTTTGTGAAATAAGCGCTGGCCCCCAACTGAGCTGCCATTTGACGGTGGCGATCGGCCCCACGCGACGTGAGCATTGCGACTGGAATCTTAGCCAGATCCGGATTCTTTTGAATTCGCGACAACAGCTCTAGACCATCAATTCGCGGCATCTCGATATCACAGAAAACCAGATCACAGGGCAAACCACTACTCAACTTATCCCAAGCCTCTTGACCATCACGAGCCTGCTCAACCCGATAACCTGTTTTGGTGAAACTAATTGACAACAGCTCTCGCACGGTAATCGAATCATCCACAATCAACACCAGTGGCTCAGTATTCACAGACTGATAAACTTCTGCTGTCGGCGGTAATGTTTCTTGCCAAGTATTGAGTTTCGCGCGGATGCGACCCTGTGCAGCTAATTCGATCAATTCCAGTACGTCAGCTACGGGCATAATTGTGCCGTCGCCTAATACTGTTGCTCCAGAAATACCGGCTGGTTTGGGAATAGCTCCTTCAATTTGTTTAATTACAATTTCTTGTTCGCCGATGACCTGATCAACTTGCAAGGCAATAACATTACCTGCACTACGCAAAATTACGACAGGAATTTGGTCTGGATCGCTAGTGCTGCCGTAGATCGTTTGTCGGCCAATGCGACGATGGTGAGCAAGCAAACTATTGAGGGGATGGAGACGGAGACGAGTGTTGCGCCAGCGAATATATTTACGACCTTCTTCCACCTCTATTTGATTGGGGTTGAAGTCTTGCATATCTTCGACACCATCCATCGGCAGAGCGATGCGTGTATGTCGATTTAAACAGCACAGCGCTTTACAAATGTTGAGGGTTAATGGCAAACGAATAATGAATTTTGTCCCACGACCGAGGGTCGAGTCGATGGTGATTGTGCCGCGAATAGCGCCTAAAGCTGTACGGACAACGTCCATACCGACACCTCGCCCAGCAAAGTCGTCTGCTGTGTCCTTGGTCGTAAAGCCGGGATGGAAAATAAAGTCGTAGATTTCTTGTTCGGACAGGTTGCGTATTTTACCCGGTGCGACTAATCCTTTTTCGATGGCTTTGCGCACAATGACGTCAGGATCGATGCCCGCGCCATCATCGCTAATTGACAGGACGATTTGGTTACCTTGGACAAAGACTTTTAGAGAAATTTTTCCGGTGGCTGCTTTTCCTTGCTGGGTGCGTATTTCTGGGCGTTCGATGCCATGGGTGATGGCGTTGTTGATCAGGTGAGTCAACGGATCGTAGAGCTGCTCTAAGATCATTTTATCGATGAGCGCGTCTCGTCCTTCTACATCCAAAATGGCTTTTTTCTGGAGCTTGTTGGAGATATCTCGTACTGGCCGCACGAGGCGATCGGCAGCTTGGGAAAAAGGAATCATGCGGGACTTGGTTAGTCCTTCTTGGAGCTGGGTACTGACTTGGCGCAGGTTACGGGCAACTTGCTCAGTGTCGTCCACAAGAAACTCGATATCGGAGGAGGACTCTCGTACTCGAACAATCAATTCGATCATTTCTTGGGAGAGCAGGTGAAACCCAGTAAATTGATCCATTTCAAGTGGATCGTAATCTTGGTTTTGGGAATTACTGGCGATGCTATTACTTAAGCCGCTGTAGGTGTTGCGGCTGTCTGTTTGGCTGCGACTTGCAAGAAGTGAGCGTTCTAGAAGTGAGCGTTCGTAGAGGTCTTGCATTCTACCGCCGATATCGCTCAGTCTTTGCACTTGTCCGACAAGGTTTTCGAGGAATTGACGTAGTTTTTCTTGGCTTTCTTCGAGGCTGTTGCGGTTGACGACCAGTTCACCCATCAGGTTACTGAGATTGTCGAGTTGCTTAACGGGAATCCGCATAGTCTGCTCGAAAGCGTTGATCTTTGGCGCTCGACTACGGGCTTGGTTTTGGGCGGAGTTGTTGACTGTGGGGGGGCCACCCATGGTTTGGTCGGCGAGTTCGAGCAGTGCCTCAAGGTCATCGAAGCTGGTGTCTTTTGCGCTACTCAGAATTTCTATTTGGCTGGGAGGGGCTGGGGAGGTGAAGCTAAAAACAGGTGTGGTGATTGGGTCTTGAACTAGGGATTCGAGAGATTGCCAATTGGTTGGCTGGGGTTTGGAGTCGGTGAGGAGGGCATCGAGATCGTTTAGGTCTGGGAAGAAGGCGATCGCCGGAGCTGGAGCTGGAGTGTGAGCTTTTGCTGGAGTCGTTGCAGGTGTTGGTATGGCATTCGTTGCTGTTGGAGGAACCGCATCGCGCTGGGAAAAATAATGATCGAAATCAGCCTCTAGTTCTCGATCTATTGCAACATTTGGACTAGTTGCGAATAGCGTTTCTAAGCCAGAAACAACGTCCTCATCTTCAGTCTCATCTGCTATATTGCCTAAAAATTCCGTAGAAGCATCATTTTCGCCGAACAAATCATCTAAGTCAGATTCTATTTGTGCTTCGTTGGCGATCGCCGGTGTCGTTTCTGGCGTCAGAGTCATTCGCGCAAAATCTTCATCACCAATGATC
>JBARRZ010000011.1:0-2166 GCA_049644465.1 Limnothrix sp. | reverse complement strand
AACTACAGCAATTGTAAAAGGCAAGAAATAGTACAAACACCTAAATACAATTAGGGTTGCAAGGATTTCTTCTTTCGGTTGTAGTGACTCTAAAAAAAACAGCATTACAGTTTCGAATACTCCTAATCCTCCGGGAACTGTACTGATTAAACCTGCGACCATTGCGATGACATAAATCCCAAAGAAGAAAGGGAAGCTGAGAGGATTTCCCAAAAGAAAATACAGCGTGCCAGCAGCAAATCCCCAATCAAGAGAAAACACTATAATCTGCTGGAGAGTTAACCCTAGAGAAGGCAGTTTTATTTGTGCATTTTTAATCTCAAAAGGCTTTTTAATGTAATTAACAATCAACAAATATAAGCCACTGATTACTAATAATAAAATGCCGAGTTCTGGCGGAGAAATGGAGGGGAATGATTCGGCGATCGCCTCCGGTAGAGAAAACTCCGTGGCAACAAAAACAAATCCAGTGATGGGGATTAATCCGACCCACAAGCTGAAATTTGTAAAGGCGATAATTTTCGCGATATCAAAATTAGAAACTTGCCATTGGCGATAAATGCGGTAACGCAACACGCCCCCCGACAGAAAAGCGAAACCCACATTTGGACTGATCGAATAGGTAATTAACCCCGCAAAAATTATTTTTGATAAGGCTAATTGGCACTCAATATATCGAAATGCCAACACGTCATAACAGGCGATCGCCCCATAACTCCCAGCGACAAACAGGAGAGCCTGAGCTAATTGCAGCGGTTTAATGTCCTGTAAATCTGCCCAAACTAATAGCCAATTCGTATTTTTCAATCCCTGATAAACAGCGGCGATCGCCAACCCGCAGATCACCAAACTTAAGGTAGATAAAAGCCGTTGCCAAACTTTTTTATTGTTAGGCAAAGACTCTGGCGCAGACTTCTTTAAATCAATGGACATCGATCCCACAAAGCATTAGAAACTGCCCCGAACATAACAATTTATACGGGCTATTTTGGCGAAAGAAGCTCTTTCGATAGAATTAGGGACTGAATATCGATAAAGGACTAGACGCGACGATGAATATCTTAGTGGTGGGTAGCGGTGGTAGAGAACATGCGATCGCCTGGAAACTGCTCCAATCCCCCAATGTGGCTCAGGTGGTCTGCACTCCCGGCAATGGCGGCACAGCAACCATGGACAATTGCAAAAATGTGGCGATCGCCGTCGAAGACTTTGAGGGCATTGCCAAAACCTGTACCGAGCACAATATCGATTTTGTCGTGGTTGGCCCCGAAGTGCCCCTCGCTATGGGCTTGACCGATTTCCTCACCGAGAAAAACCTGCCCGTTTTTGGCCCCAAAAAAGACGGCGCAATCATCGAAGCCAGCAAAGCATGGGCAAAAGATTTGATGACCGAAGCAGGCGTACCCACCGCCGCCTCCGGCACATTCACCGACCCCCAAGCCGCCAAAGACTACATCCAAGCCCAAGGCGCACCCATTGTCGTTAAAGCCGATAGTCTCGCTGCCGGTAAAGGCGTGATCGTTGCCGAAACCGTTGCAGAAGCAACTAGCGGTGTCGATAAATTATGGAGTCAAGGCTACGAAGTTTTGGTCGTCGAAGAATTTCTGATCGGCCAAGAAGTATCCGTCCTCGCGCTCACTGACGGCAAAACCATTCGCCCCCTACTCCCCTCCCAAGACCATAAACAAGTGGGCGAAGGCGATACCGGCGAAAACACAGGCGGCATGGGCGTATATGCACCCACTCCCATCGCCACCCCCGAAATTATGGCAGCCGTCCAAACTGACATACTCGAAGCCACCTTAAAAACCTTGCAAAATCGCGGCATCGATTATCGCGGCATTCTCTACGCAGGCTTAATGATTGCTCCCGATGGCGACGTAAAAGTTTTGGAATTTAACTGCCGCTTCGGCGACCCAGAAACCCAAGCCGTTTTACCTTTGCTCGAAACTCCCCTTGATGAAGTTCTCCTTGCGTGTGCCAACCAAACCCTAAGTGATTTGCCCCCTTTAAAATGGCATGAAGGCAGCGCCGTTTGCGTCGTTGCGGCTTCTGGCGGCTATCCCGGAGCCTACGAAAAAGGCAAGGCCATTACGGGATTAACATCAGCAGAAAGTCTTAATGCCACAATTTTCCATGCTGGTACAAAATTGGAAGGAGAAACGC
>JBARRZ010000010.1:0-20780 GCA_049644465.1 Limnothrix sp. | reverse complement strand
ATTGTTAGCTCTCTAACAGAGCTTGAAAAAGCTTTAGAATCGACGTTGAAGATAATGCAAACAGAACCAGAAAAAAACATCATTCAAGATCGGATTTTTCTAAATAAAGTTAATAAGCGACTGCGTAAAAAAGCTTTATTAACTGCAGTGCAAGAAGTTGAAAATATCAGTAATTTTGATAGGTTTAGTCAAGAAGATTATTCAGATAAAATTCTTCTGGAAAAGGTTTTTTCCCACCTCTGTAAGTTGTGGTCAGAAGGATTAAACTTTGATTGGAAAACACTCTATCCAACAAGTAACTATCCTTTACTAGCTATTCCAACTTATTCTTTCGACCGTCAATCTTTTTGGATAGCTCAGCCACCAGAAGATAATGGCTCAATTAAAAATAAAGACAAAAGAACTTCTATTAAGCAGCTAACCACTAAAATCCAGAAGAAACTGACTACATCCACAAATTTTGTCTCCCCAAGAACTAATCTAGAAAAACAGTTAGCCAAAGTTTGGCAAAATGTTTTAGGTGTCTCAGAGATTAGCATTACAGATAATTTTTTTGAGCTTGGAGGGACTTCCAAACTCAGTATCAAATTAATCTCAGAAATTGAAAAAAATATCGGTCGCCAGTTACCTTTGTACGCGCTATTTGAGCTAACGACAATTTCTCAACAAGCTTGGTTCATTGAACAAAAGTCTTTATTAGATTCGAAAAACCTATCAACAAATTTTTCTTCAGAAGAAAGCGAGTTCACTCTTGAAGATTACAAAGCATGTCTCAGTATGGTTATTGGCCGTTTAGGTAAACGACATAATAAAGGTGCATTGATTGTTGGTTTGAATACGCTGGGCGATCGCCAACCTATTTTCTGTTGCGCTAATGGCTACAAAGAAGTCCAGCCTTTAACTATGGCATTAGGCAGAACATACCCTTTTTATCTATTAGAATCTGGTTATTCTATATTCCGGCGTAACATCAAAGGCAAAATTGAAGGCTTAGCGAAAAAACAAGTCGAAGAAATTTTAGAAATACAGCCACAGTCCCCATATGTCATTGTAGGCTATTCATTTGGTTCTTTAGTTGCCTACGAAGTTGCACAACAGCTTACCGAAATGGGAAAAGAAGTAAAAGCACTTGTGATTTTAGATTATCCCGGCAACAAAGAGACCGCTCAATCCCTACTATATCCGGGGCAAACTTTAAATCGCTTACAACATTTACGCAGTAAAAAACTACCATCACAACAGAAAAAAGTAGAGCCTTATAAATTCAAAAATTACAGCGGCAAATTAATTTTGTTTTTTGCAAGAAACTCTTTTCGAAACTTTGCTTCTGGCTATCGGAAACTAATACCTTTGTGGTTGACTCCTCGCGAAGGTTGGCCTGTCGATGTTGCCCCCGACTTAGATGTGAAAATAGTGCCCGGTAATCACTTTACGATATTAAAAGAACCGGCTGTCCAAGCTCTCGCTAAAAAACTAGCAGTCTATTTGGATAAATAGACTGCTAAATAGAAATATTGTAAATGAAATATACTTTACTGTCTGAATACTTTAAGCAACAGAATCAGCATTAGCTCGATACCAATCAATCGTATTTTTCAAGCCTTGGCGCAGCTCAACCTCTGCTTCAAAACCAAATCTTTCTTTCGCTCGCTGAGTATCCAAACAACGGCGTGGCTGACCATTTGGTTGATCGGTTTGCCAAACGAGATCACCTTTGAATTCCATTAATTCACAAATTAATTCTGTCAGATCTTTGATCGAAATCTCAAAATTTGTCCCAAGGTTAACAGGCTCAGAATCGTCATAATCTTGGGTTGCCATTACGATACCCAGTGCAGCATCAGTGGAGTACAAAAATTCCCTAGTAGGGCTACCATCTCCCCAAACAGCTAATTCTTTTGCACCATCTCGTTGTGCTTCGTAAACTTTACGAATGAGAGCGGGAATCACATGAGAACTGCTCGGATCAAAATTATCTTCAGGGCCGTACAAGTTCACGGGTAAGAGGTAAATACCGTTGAAACCGTATTGCAGACGGTAAGACTCTAATTGGACAAGAAGCGCTTTTTTCGCAATGCCATAGGGTGCGTTGGTTTCTTCGGGGTAGCCAATCCAAAGATCTTCTTCTTTGAAGGGTACGGGAGTAAATTTTGGGTAAGCGCAGATTGTACCGACACAGACAAATTTTTCGACGCCAGCTTCGTAAGCACTATGGATAAGCTGGGTTCCCATCATTAGGTTGTCGTAGAACAGTTCGGCTGGTTTTTCTCGGTTGAGTCCAATGCCGCCAACGTGGGCTGCGAGGTGAACGATGATGTCTTGTCCTTTAACGACTGCTTGGCAGGCAGCGAGTTGACAGAGATCGTAGTCGCGAGAACGAGGAATGGTGATGTTAGCTTCGGATGCTCCGGCCTTGATGAGTTGTTGGACAACTTGTTTGCCAAGGAAGCCTGCGCCGCCTGTGACAAGGATCTTTTTTTGAGACAGGTCAATCATAGTGCTGTGATATTTAAGGGAGGAAAACCGCCATCATTCTATCGAATTACATCTGTGCATATACGGTGATTCTGCGAAGTGATGGTAAAGATTGGGTGATTTTTAGTCTGGGTCTAGCTGGTGGAATAGTTCGGAAAGGATGCTGTTGGAAAATAGCAGGCCTTCTGGATCGGTTAGGGCAATGCTAGGTTCGGTTTGGGTTGGGTTAATAATTGTCACCCAATTTTTTTTGATAAAGGGTTGGAGAATTCTGAGAAGCTGATCGGCGATCGCCTGATCAAATGTGGCGGCAAGGTGGGAAAGTTTCAGACCTTCGGTTAGTCGTAGTCCTAGCATCAGGGTTTCTAGAAGGCGATCGCCCTCTGTTAATACTTCAGCTTGGAGGATTCCTTTGGCTTGTATGTAGGTTTCGACCCAGTTGTAATATTCGTGGCGTGTGCGTGGACGAGTAAACCGTTGATTGTTGGTGAAGCTGGCTGCACCCATGCCAAAGGCGTAGTACGGACGATTTTCCCAATAGACGCGATTGTGGCGACATTGGTTACCCGGCTGGGCGTAGTTGGAAATTTCGTAATGGTCATAGCCTGCATTGCGAAGGGTTTGGCTAGCTAAACGGTACATGTCGGCGGTGTGGATATCAGTGGGTAAAGGTTTTTCGCCGGGTTCGTATTGCTTGCCAAAAGGTGTGGAGGCTTCAACAACGAGGTCATAACAGGAAATATGGTTAGGTTTTAGGGCGATCGCCTGTTCTAGAGACTTTTGCCAATCTGCCATCGTTTGATCCGGCAACCCAGAAATCAGATCTAAGCTCCAGGCGATCGCCGACCGCTGAATGTGATCACACGCACTCTCTATATCTATTACCGCGTGCGATCGCCCACAATTTTTGAGTAGACTGTCTTGAAAAGCTTGTATCCCAAGACTTACACGGTTTACACCAATATTCTTGTACCAGATCAATTGTTCTAAAGAAAACGTACCCGGGTCAATCTCAAGCGAAATTTCAGCATCTACAGAGATTCCAAATTGCCGATTTACAGTCGTTAAAACTTTTTCCAACAAATCAATCGGTAAAAGAGAAGGCGTACCACCACCAAAAAAGATTGTTTTAAGTTCTCCACCCAGCGTCGGCGTCGCCATAATTTCACGGCAAAGCTGCTCGACATATTCCTCCATGCGTAAGCGAATACCAGTGGTCTGCTGATCTTTGGGAGCTGCACTATCAAACTTTCCCGTTACCGAAATTGGAAAATCACAATAAAAGCAACGGCTCAGACAAAAAGGCAGATGCACATAAGCACTCGTTACTTGTTGCTCAGCAGATAGATTCATAGCATCCCAAAAGAATCATCAACAATCCTGCAAAAAGAGACATCCATGACAGAAACCCAGAAAAACTTTGGTAATTTATGAAGAAGCCCGGTAAATCAAAGCGTCTAGAAAGCGCATCGATATAATAAAGGCATTATTACTATTATCCTCAACCCTGAAATTTCCCGCATAAGCTGGATTTTTGAGTCGGGTCAAATCTATGTTCGATATTTTCCTTGTTCTTATTTTTGTCGTGGCGATCGCCCTCGTTGGTTTTGACGTCATCGATCTACTACCCGCCTCAATACGTGACCAAGCCTCCAACATCGAGGCTCTCCGGTGGATCGGCGCAGGTTTCGCCTCACTGATTGGATTATCAGTCGGTGTCCTAGCCCAAACAAGCTACCGTCGCCTTGAAACCCAGTTTCGTCAGACGCCCATCGAAATTATCGTTACCCGTGCCGTGGGTTTAGTGATTGGACTACTAGTCGCAAACCTCATGTTAGCCCCGATTTTCCTTCTGCCAATTCCTAATGAATTCGGTTTTCTCAAACCCACTTTTGCCATTCTCGGTAGTATTTCTTTCGCATACTTAGGCGTCAGTTTAGCCGAAGTCCACGGCCGAAGTTTTTTACAGTTAGTTAATCCCAATAGTATCGACACATTACTCGTTTCAGAAGGCACATTGCGCTCTTCTCCCACTAAAGTAATTGACACCAGTTGCATCATCGATGGTCGCCTAGAAGAACTTTTAAAAACAGGCTTTGTCGAAGGTCAAATTTTAGTCCCAATCTTTGTCCTCAACGAATTACAGCAACTAGCAGACGCGAGTAACGACCAAAAGCGAGCGAAAGGTAGACGTGGCTTAGACATTTTGCAAAGTATGCAAGATCGTTTTCCAAAACGGATCATCATCAATCCAGCAGACTACGAAGATATTAGTACCGTTGACGCTAAGTTGATTCACCTTACCCAAGAAATCAACGGCGTTTTATTAACCAATGATTTCAATCTTCAGAAAGTTGCCAACCTCCAAAAAATTGAGATCTTAAACATCAACGATCTCGCCCAAGCTATTCGCCCAATCTATCTACCCGGCGATAATTTAGAACTCAAAATATTAAAATCCGGTCGTGAAGAAAATCAAGGCGTTGGCTACCTAGAAGACGGGACAATGGTTGTTGTTGAAGAAGGTAAAACCTTTATGGGCAACGATATTAACGTGACTGTCACTTCCTCACTGCAAACTTCTGCTGGTCGGATGATCTTCGCAAAACTAGCTTCTTCAATGGCAGTCTAATTCTGCATAATATCCGTAGTTTTTAGCTGGGTTGGTACTCTATTCTTGTTCAACGAAATGAGCGGCGAATCGAAAAAGCCTAAACAAACCGCAAAAGACAAAAAAAGCCTGATCACGAGTGATCAGGCTTTTTTATTGAATAATTTTAAAAACTGAATAAAATCGCTTTATTTTGCGGGCTTGTAATAAACTTCAGCACCAGTATCAGAAATATAAAAACAAGCCTTCTGAGACTTCGAAAAGCTCTTCCAGATCGGCTCATGACTAACTCGATAGTAATCACCAAGCAATGGTTTAATTGCTTCTGTCGCATCCTTCAGATAATAGTGAGGAATGGTGTGAAAAATGTGGTGAGCAACGTGAGTACCAATGTTGTGGTGAATCTCATTAAAGATGCCATAACTACGATCAACCGTCGAAAGTGCACCTTTAAGGTAGTACCAGTTATCACCACGATACCAAGGAATATTATCTTCAGTGTGATGGAGATAAGTCACAAGGTCGAGCCAGACAACGAAAACGAAATAAGGTACAAAATAGAATTTTACAAATGCCAAAAACCCGAAAGTCAGCGTAAACCAACCAAGAAATGCAACCATCGCGACGATAGAAACAGTACTGATAAGCACATCATTTCTTTCGGAAGATTTAAAGAGAGGACTGTTCGGTGAAAAGTGGGTACCAGCCTCGCGACCCGGAGATCTTGTAAATAGATAAACAGGGTAGGCGATGAGCGGCGCATAAAAACGCACCAGCTTTTCAGGGAAACCCATTTTGTCATATTCAGTTTCATTTATGGGATACCAGCTCTCGTCTGTATCCACATTGCCTGTGTTGGAGTGGTGCGTACGGTGGGAAATCCGCCAGCCATGGAAGGGAACTAAAATTGGCGCGTGGCTGAGGTGACCAATAATGTTATTGAGCAGTTTGGACTTTGAGAAAGAACCGTGACCGCAATCATGCCCAATCACAAATAATGCCCAGAACATTGTGCCCTGAGCAAACCAAAAAATAGGATAAAAAAACCAAGAATCTAAATAGGCGGCGATCGCATAAAGGCCAGCGATGATACCAATATCGAGGAAAAAATAAGCAAGGGAGCGAAAAACTGAAGGCTGAAAACAGTAGTCTGGAATGGCTGCTTTGACATCTTTTAAGGTAAAAGGGAGGTCTTTATATGCAGATTCATCACTTCCTTGAGGTCGGACTGTTGTTTGCATTGAGTTGTAGAGAAGGATTTACAAATTTTAATAATCTTACTCTCTTTTGCTAGGGTCGGGGGCTGATGGTAAAAATTCGCTAGGTTTGTGTAAAGAATCGAAATGCGATGAGTTTTGGTGGCTTTTGGCATCTATTTTGCTTAAATGGGGGTGCTAAGCATGTTTTGTCCTAGGTAGAATATGGTTATTGCACTTTTATTTTTATTGAAAATTATTTATGTCTACTACTGCTGAACCGACTGATCGCTTGTTTGGGGCATTGCCTTATTTGTTGCCGCTGGTGTATGCGTTGCCTTTTGGGATTCCGCTGTTGATGAAGTTCCCGATTTTGAGTGTGATTTATTTGCCGTTGCAGCCTTTGATTCAGATTTATTCTTTTCCGTTTGCGGGTTTGATTATTTTCTTTATTTTGTATAGTGCTGTGGTGCGTAACACGAATATTAGTTACTTTATTCGTTTTAATACGTTGCAGGCTATTTTGATTGATATTGGTTTGATTTTGTTTGGTCTGGTTATTCGACTTTTTGGTGTTGGTGGCGGTGGTTTATTAGTGGAAACGCTTTCTAATGTGGCTTTTCTCGCAACGCTCATCGCTTGTATTTATGCGATGATTCAGTCTTTTCTTGGTAAGTATGCTGAGTTGCCAACGGTTTCTCAGGCGGCTTATGCTCAGTTGCCTTATTAAGGTAATTTGAGTTTGAATTTTTGTTTTCGGTTATTTTGGATTGTTTGAGATAACTGGACAATTTTATTGAAGTCAGTGTTGTGATGCTGGCTTTTTTTTATGGATATTAAAAGGGAAGGATCTGGGGCGATCGCCTCAACTAATCTTTAACAAAATGAATGAATTTTTTAATAAAAATCTGAAGCGATTACGAATTTTATGACAGATCTTGCGATACCGAAGCCTTATCAATTGTTGCTGACTGGTGTGGCGGCGATCGCCCTGTTAACGACAGGTTTAGTTGTGGGGGTGAGTCAAAAAATCGGTCGTAATGTGCTCCAACCGCGCTATTTTTCTTGTGAGCAGCAGGCCGACACTAAACAGCAAAATATTGTCTGGACAGTGATGTATCGCCAACCCACAACGGAACTTCAACCATGGCTGAGCATTTTATCTGGTGTCGAAGGCGATAACGATTTGGAAAAACGCTGTCAGCAGGTGGCGACAACCCTCGATAGCCACTACAGCGATCAACTCCAAAAGTTGTTTTATCAGGCCCATTCTGCAACGCCCGATCAGCAAGCGATCTGTGTGCAAACAGCAAAACATAGCCCGACAAATTGCGCTACGCTACTGATTCTTAAGCCGCAAATTGCACCGGAACAATATTTTGCTGATTTTGCTGCGCCTCTGGCTCCCTATTATGTTTTAGAAGGAAATCAGACTGTCATCGACCTCAAGAAGCGCCTTGCAACAGAGGCTCCGTAGTCTCTGTTGGATGATCGCGTAGAGAACTCGCTGGGCGATCGCCGAGACAAATGCCTAAGCCCCGCGCCGTTCTAACAAGAGTCCCTTCTGGATTCACTGCCCGGTAGGTGGCGATCGCCTCAGTGATTGGCACGCTCGAAACCTGACCATTTTGCCAGGTCACCATCCGATCAAACTTACCCTCTGCGATTAAATCAACTGCCGCAACTCCAAAAGCCGAAGCGAGCAATCGATCGAGTGGCGACGCAATGCCGCCCCGCTGAATGTGACCTAAAACTGTGACGCGCGTCTCAGAGCCTGTTTTTTCCGCAACAGTATCCGCTAAATATTGACCAATACCGCCAAGGCGACATTCCCCAAATTGCAATTGTTTCTGTAAAATTTCGCCCGCATCTGTGCAAACCGCTTCTGAAACAACGACCAGCGTATGTCGTCTACCGTGCTGTTGGCGATCGCAGATAAAATCACACACCGTCTGTAGATCGTATTTAATCTCCGGCACCAAGATTACGTGCGCACCACCCGCAATCCCCGCATTGAGCGCAATATGGCCCGCATCCCGACCCATCACTTCCACAATCATCACTCGATTATGACTAGCCGCCGTAAAGTGCAATCGGTCGATCGCCTCAGTCGCAATATTCACCGCCGATTCGAAGCCAATCGAACGCTCTGTTACGCTGACATCATTGTCAATTGTTTTCGGGATACCCACAAAATTAATCTGACCCTGCTGCGCCAACTTCCGCAAAATTGCCAAACTGCCATCTCCCCCAATCCCAATCAGAGCATCCAGTCCAAGGCTATGGTAGGCATCAATAATTTCTTGAGAACGGTCTTTGCGCGTGCCATCTGCCATCGGAAAATTAAACGGATTGCCCTTGTTGGTTGTGCCCAACATGGTGCCACCCATCGTTAACCAGCTGTCTACGGTCGCTTCTGTTAGCCGAATGACTTCTGGTGGTGTCTGGAGCAAACCACGGGTGGCACGACAAATGCCCAACACTTCCCAGCCGTAGATATTTTCTGCACAGCAGGTGACTGCGCGGATTGCTGCGTTGAGACCAGAGCAATCACCACCACTGGTTAAAATACCAATTCTTTTTTTGTTTCCCATAGCCATAAATAAATGCGGACATTCAGTGTGTGAAATGGCTTTATTGTCTAGGGAATCTGAATCAAGACGAGATAACTGAGATGATTTGTTGGATTTTTTGACAGTTATTCACTTAACTGACATTTTTGATGGAAAACGATGGTGCTAATTAATCGGGTGTATTGGCAATGATAATGTCGTCAATCTTCTGATGGGTCAGACATCGCCAATGACAAGTGAAAAGATCGGGCTGCTGTACTGAAAGGCTGGCGATCGCCGGAGCTGCTGGAAAAGGCCAGAGTCGATCAAACAAAATTTCTTTAGTTTCTGAAAAAGCAAATTGTAATAAATACACACCGGGCGATCGCCCAATTGATGCCAACAACTGATAACCCAACTGATAAAGCTGCTGCCGTTGCTGATCATTGAGATCGACCGGCTGGTGATACGAGTTGGGCATGATTCCTTCGCCAATCACTTCGCCATACAGCGGCCCCTTCACGGTGACGATAATCGGCAACCAATGATCACCCAAATGGATTTCATCACAAGTTTTAGATTGAGTCTGTTGCTGTACCCAGCGTCGTCGCCCATTGATTTCCCGACAAGCCTGAAAAATGGAAGATTCAGCAAATGTCACACGATCCGGAACATCAATCGTTAACGGGCAAATTAAGGTCTGCTCATCGGCCACAGGGTGATGCTGATGGAGTAAAGCTGGTGTCATAATCTCCACGTCTACATCAGGATGACTCGCAAGCACCGCATGTTTGAAGGCTTGAATCATCCGTTCAGTAACCGGAGATGCAGAAATATATGTTCCAGAATGTCTGTGTTTTACCTCAACATTGGCGAGGATAATAACTCTAGACAGTTCCGAAAGTTGGGATGGGGCTGCCAGTTTGGGGGTTGAATGTGGGTAGTTCAATCTCAGAAAGGCTATTGCGACGAGTTTTCACTGCGAGACGGTAACTTACGCTCTGGAGTTCAGCGTGGAGTTGACGATTCTCCTTCTGTAATTTTTCTACTTTATCGCGAACGGTTGTCATTCTTTCAGCAAATTTTTGGCGATAAATCTCGGGTAGTTCTTGAACGACTTGCTCCAGCATCCGACTGCGATCGCTCAGTTCTTGGACCGACTGGCGCAACTGATAGATCTCTTGATCTTTTGTGGTGAGCTGCTCTTGGTAGAAAGAAACTTGCTGTTCTACTTCTTGGAGCTGTTCTCGTAAAAGGCGTAATTCGGCTTGGTGACGTTCGGATACTTCGGGTTGGGGTGTAAATTCGTCGTTGCCTTTAACGAGGCGAAATAACTCTTGGGACAATTGCTGAACGAGTTGATCGCGCAGTTGCAATTCTTGTTGGAGTTGATCGGTGTCGAGTTTACTATCTTGAATGTTTGCAGATTTTGCCACGGTATTTCACCACTCTGTATTGTCTAAGAATAACGCTGAATATTTTTTTGGTAGATAGGCTCCGGCGATCGCCAAAGTCTCCTGAGGAGTATAAAAGACGACATTTTGTCGATTACTTTTTACTGTGTTTGGCCAGTATAAACCCAATAATATCTAATACATGGGAAAAATGAGCCTTTTTTCTGCAACTTTATCAAAAAAAGCCCCATGGGACACCACCGCTTACGGATAAGATAGGGGAGATTTTTTTAATAAGCCCAATTTTCCTCCATGAGTATCGCAAGCAATCCTCCGATAAAGTTTGGCACTGACGGTTGGCGCGGCATCATCGCCGATGATTTTACATTCGCTAATGTCTGTAAGGTTACCCGGGCGATCGCCAGCTATCTAAAAACGGCCTATTCCCAAGACCGTCCTGTTCTGATTGCCTATGACACCCGCTTTTTTGCCGATGAATTTGCCCAGACTGCGGCGGAGGTGCTCGCGGATCTCGGTTGGACAGTAAAAGTTGTTGAGCGCGATTGCCCGACACCCGTAATTGCCTACAACGCCAAGTTTTTGAATTCGGCTGGCGCACTGATGTTCACGGCGAGCCACAACCCGGCTCCCTACTGCGGCATCAAATATATTCCCGACTATGCTGGCCCCGCAACGCCAGAAATCACCGATACGATCGTGGCGAATATTGCCAGTTCTTCAGATGACATGCCCACGGCGAAAAATAGCGACAAGATTAGTCGTTTTGACCCCAAGCCTGAGTATATGAAGTTTATTTACACGCTCCTTGATGTGGAACGTATCCGGTCGGCGGGTCTGAAGGTAAAATACGACGCGCTCTACTCCACTTCCCGTGGCTATTTAGACGAAGTTCTGGCCCATTGCGGTTGCGAAACAGAGTCTTTTAACACCACTCGCGATGTGTTGTTTGGTGGCGGTATGCCTGAGCCTAAGGGTTCGCAACTTGTCGGTTTGGTGGATGCGGTTAAGGCTGATCAGGCTGACATCGGGATGGCGACGGACGGTGATAGCGATCGCTTTGGCGTCGTGGATGAGCAGGGCAATGTGCTTACACCCAATATTGTCTTGATGTTGCTGGCGCGTCATTTGTTGAAAAATCGGGGTCAAAAAGGGGCGATCGTCCGGACTGTTGCGACAACGCATCTTCTTGATAATTTGGCGACGAAATATGGTTTGGAACTGATCGAAACAGCGGTTGGTTTCAAATATATTGGTGAGCAAATGCGCAAAATTGATGTGCTCATCGGTGGTGAGGAGTCTGGTGGCTTGAGTGTGCTCGGTCACATTCCAGAAAAAGATGGCATTTTGGCTGACATGTTGGTGGCGGAGGCGATCGCCTACGAAGGAAAGCCTTTGTCCCAGTTAGTCGCAGAAGCCCTCGAAGATGCAGGTGGTGCATTATTGAATCACCGTCTTGATCTGCATCTCGAAGAACCCCATAAAAAAGCTGTGCTCGATCACTACAAAGCGAATCCGCCCGAATCTGTGGCTGGTTTGGCTGTGAATGAAGTTGGCTTAAAAGATGGCGTCAAACTTTATCTCGAAGGCGGTAGCTGGATTCTGCTACGTCCTTCTGGTACTGAGCCATTGATGCGGGTTTACATGGAGACTAATTCCGAGGAGCTAGAAGCAAAAGTGATCTCTGAAATGGAAGCGGCGATCGCCGATCTCGATCCTGCAAAATAACGCACCAATCTACTGGTGATGCTTCTGGGGGTTTAGCTATGCTAGACCCCCTACGTTTCATGAAGAGAAAAGCAACTTATTGATCGCATTAAATACCCTAAAAGAATTAACTCACTCATCTTTCCCAAAGCTCCCATGAAAAAACATTGGCTATTATTTACCGGCAGTGTATCTCTGGTTTTAATTAGCTGTAGTCCTGAGATTACAGAACCTTCTCCCAATACCGAAACTACTCCCCCGCCAGTAACAGAATCAACCGCAGGAGAAATATCAAAAACCTCCGAGCCAATAGTAAAAACGTCTCCTAGAAACAAGACTGAAATATTAGAGCCTGAATGGATCCATTACTCTAACGATGATTGGTTTATTACAGTCGTTGAAGATGCAAATAATCCAGAGCAAAACTCAACTTACTACGGTTGTAATGCTGGCCGCCAAGATTGTCTCAAGCTAGAAAGTGGCGTGGTGGATTGTGCCGGTGATGTCTGTACTCATACTTGGGTGAATGGTGAATATAGCTACGTTTTGACAGTCTCTGAATTCAGCAGAACTTTGACAGTTACTCAAGGAGATGAGGTGCAGCTAGAATCTGGTGAATTGAATTGGAGTGCTCCTCAATGGTATTCCGCTGAATCTGACATAATTGATGATGGACGCGAAGAAGTTGCGGGAATTACGGAACAAGAATTACTGACGCTTTTGCCGCAAATTCAAAGGGCTGTATTTTTAAAAGATTGGGAAACACTCGCGGAATTGAGTGCGGATTTTGTTAGTTTTAATTTGCCAGATGAAGTGGATGGATCTGACTTAGCTAATAATGAAATTGTGGCTGCTTTAAGCGAGCAAAATCTGGATGATTGGGAGAGTCGGGTGATGACCCAAACGATGGCGGATTTGTTTTTTAATCAATATGGGGTGATGTTAGGTCAGGGTTCTATTTGGTTGGGTGAATCGAATAATAATCAAGAGCCAAAAATTATTACTTTTAATATTTGGTAAGAGTTTAAATGTTAGGCGATCGCCTGAAAATCTTCCTCGATGTGTGCCTTCGGGTCATGCTCACGAATTTGCTGAATAAAAAAGCCTTCGAGAGAGGGGCGCGCTAGTTTGAGATCGAGCAATTGCGCCTGCATCAAGTCCAGTGACGCAATAAATTCGCGGCGATCGCCAATCAAATGTCCGACCCATGTTTCATTTTTACGGTGCAGATCCGGAATCCATGGTTGCAAAAGCTCTGGGCTACCACCTTTGACCACCACTTGATAGCGATCTACTGTGCCCAAAAGTTCATCTAAAGTGCCAGTGCGGATAATCTCGCCCTTCGACAAAATCGCGAGGCGATCGCAGATCTGTTCCACATCCGTCAAAATATGCGAATTAAAAAAAATCGTTTTGCCCTGTTCCTTCAACGACAAAATAATTTCCCGCACCTGAAACCGTCCCAGCGGATCCAGACCAGACATCGGCTCATCCAAAAACACCAAATCCGGGTCATTGATCAACGCCTGCGCCATACCAACCCGCTGCAACATCCCTTTCGAATACTTGCGCATTTGCCGTTTTTTCGCGACTTCCTGAGCCAAGCCAACCGTATCCAACAACGATTTGATCCGTTTTTGGCGTTGCTTTTTAGGAATCTGAAACAATCCCCCCGTAAAATCTAGAAATTCCCAAGCCGTTAAATAGTCATAAAAGTACGCATTCTCTGGCAAATAGCCAATGTGCTGTCTCGTCGGGCGATCGCCGAAAGGTTTCCCTAATAATGTTGCTTTCCCAGAACTCGGTCGGATAATCCCCAGCAACATTTTCAACAGCGTCGTTTTTCCCGCACCATTAGGCCCCAGCAACCCAAACGTCTCCCCCGCAGCCACCTCAAGCGAGCAATTTTTTAACGACTGACTCGTCTTATTTAACCAAAATCCAGTGCGGTACGTTTTGCAAAGATTCCACGTTTTTACGACCGCCATATCATTGTCTAGCCGAGAGTTAGGTTGCATGGGCTGATTTCGTGACGAATTGAAACAATTTGACTTATTTTGGTAGAAGCGTTTGAACCGGGCGTCAAGATCGATAAAATATAGCTTGGTTGATTATATTAAACTTTAACCAAAATTTTTTGTGAAGAGCTTTAAGAGGAAACACCTTTGAAAAAATTACTTGCAATCGCCCTAACTGTACTCGCTACCGTATTCACTTTCGGTGCTCCCGCATTTGCTGCTGATGCTGCTGCTGGCGCGCAAATTTTCTCCGCTAACTGTGCTGCCTGCCATGCTGGTGGTAACAACGCTGTAATGGCACCTAAGACTCTCAAGGCTGAAGCCCTCAAGACTTACCTTGCTGGTTACAAAGATGGTAGCAAGTCCCTCGAAGAGGCTGTTGCCTACCAAGTCACTAACGGACAAGGCGCAATGCCTGCTTTTGGTGGTCGTCTAAGTGAAGAGCAGATCGCTAATGTTTCTGCTTACATTGCTGATCAAGCAGAAAATAACAAGTGGTAAACCCGACTTCACTCTTTTTGGGGTGAGTTGGCGATCGCCATAGATTTTAAAATTTAGAATCTAAAACTACAAAAAAACCAGTTATCCATTACGAGATAGCTGGTTTTTTAATTTAAAGTATTAGTCTGAAATTAACGAGTAAAACTCAGGGTGAATCTAAACCTAAACTTTCGTTGCCCGGTTTGGACTACCTTCACGTTCCAATTCTCTGATCTTCTTACCACGCCAGACTAAACGGATTGGCGTACCGGGGAAGCCCAGATTTTCTCTAAACTGTCGGTCAATATAGCGGCGGTAGTTATCATTAAAGCGTTTTGGATCATTAACAAACAGCGAAATAGTCGGTGGTTGACTACGCACCTGCGTGCCGTAATAAATTTTGCCCTGCTTACCTTGGCGGTTTGTGGGGGGCGTATGCCAAGTAATCGCTTCTTTGATCACTTCGTTAATGACAGAAGTACTCACCCGACGACGATGAGACTCGGCACATTTATCAACCAAATCAAGAATTTTATTCACGCGCTGACCTGTTTCTGCACTGATGAAAAGCATTTCTGCCCAGTCCATAAAGAACAATCGGTTTTTGAGTTCTTTGCGATGTTCGTTGATGGTGTAAGTATCTTTTTCGACGGCATCCCATTTATTGACAACAATCACAACGGCGCGCCCTTCATCAATAATGCGTCCGGCTAACTTCATGTCTTGTTCGGTAATGCCATCGAGTACGTCGATTACGAACAACACTACGTCAGAACGGCGAATCGCTTTAAAGGCACGGTTAATTCCGAAAAATTCTGCGCCATAATCTACATTTTTTTTGCGGCGGATGCCTGCGGTGTCGATTAGGCGATATCTTTGGTCACCTCGTTCGACGAGCATATCGATGGCGTCGCGGGTTGTGCCGGAGATGGGACTAACGATCGCCCGTTTTTCTCCGGTGAGCGCGTTCAACAAACTAGATTTGCCGACGTTCGGACGACCGATAATGGCGACGTTGATCGTGTCGTCGGCTTCAATTTCTGTGATGGCGGGTAGGTGCTCGATCATTTTGTCGAGCATCTCACCTGTGCCGCTACCGTGAATAGACGAGATCGGGAAGGGTTCGCCCATGCCGAGTTCCCAAAATTCTGCGGCTTGGACATAGCCATTTTCGATGGACTCGCATTTGTTCACGGCGACGACGATGGGCACTGTTTGTTGGCGTAGCCATTCGGCGATCTCGATGTCTGCGGCGCTGAGGCCGTTTTTGCCATCGACGACCAAAATACCAACGGATGCTTCACTCAGGGCGATCGCCGCCTGTTCCCGAATAAAAGGTAAAAATTCTTCATCATCATCAAAGACAATGCCGCCTGTATCGACGATCTGAAAATTGCGATCTTGCCAAAAACCGGGGCGATAGGTGCGGTCGCGGGTAATGCCGGGCTGATCGTGGACGATCGCCTGTTGGTCACCAGCCATACGATTTACAAGGGTCGATTTGCCGACGTTGGGACGACCAATCACGGCAACAATGGGAAGGTTCATAGGATGCTCTACTGGACAGTTAATGAAAAGACTGGGAAATTTCTGTGGCGGTTCGCGACGATTGTTCAGTACAAGCGAACTTATAAAAAAGACTTGTTTGTTGACTTCGGCAAAACTTAAGAATATTTAACTATACAGACTTTTTGAGGCGATCGCCATCATCCGTTATTATTTTCACAGCCTTTGAAGGACGTTTGACTATGCCTGTTGATTACGAATTGCCTCAGCTCCTCAAGCCTTTAGCAAAATATTTTGGTTCAAAATTTGATTATGAAGTAAACAAAATGCGCCTGCCGAACGGTACAGTCGGAGAGTATGGCTGTGTGCGTCATCCCGGCGGGGCCTTGGTTGTACCAGTGACAGATGATGGCAAATTAGTTGTTGTCAAGCAATATCGATTTGCGATGCAGGGTCGTATTTTTGAGTTTCCAGCAGGCACCATCGAAAAAGGTGATGATGCGCTAACAACGGTGAAGCATGAGCTGCCAGAAGAAGCGGGTTATGATGCGAAACAGTGGCAATTTCTGGGGAAATTTCCGATTTGTCCCGGCTATTCTAATGAGTGGATTTTTTCGTATTTAGCCACGGGTTTGACGAAGCTCGAAAATCCGCCTGCTCAGGATGCTGATGAAGATATTGAGGTGGTGTTATTTACGCCAGAGGAATTTGAAGCGGCTATCAAACGGGGCGATCGCATTGATGCAAAAACAATTGCCAGTTTTTATTTGGCACTACCTTTTCTAAAACAGTAACTTTAGCTCTGGCTCTGATCGGTTGCTGCGTTTGAATCTTTAATTTTTTGACTTAGTTTGAGCGTTGATTAAGCGATCCGAGTCAAGAGAAAGCTAAGATCGTATGCACCTTTAAAACTCTGTGGCAAATCTATGGTTGCGTCGCTTGTTTCTCCGAATGTTTCGACAAAAAATTGGCAATGGATCATGGGGCGACTCGTGGAAATTGTCGGTCGAGATGGTGTGGTGCGGCGCAAGGAAGAAATTCTTACTTATGAATGTGATGGTCTGAGTGCCTATCGTCAGCGGCCAGCGGTTGTGGTGTTGCCGAGAACAACGGAAGACATTGCGGCGATCGCCAAACTTTGTCACGAACAAGAAATTCCTTGGGTTGCACGCGGAGCAGGCACTGGCTTATCTGGTGGTGCTTTACCCCTCAAAGATGGCATCCTGATCGTCACTGCGCGGATGCGTGAAATTCTCAATATTGACCTAAAAAATCAGCAAATTACAGTTCAACCCGGCGTCATTAACAATTGGGTCACCCAAGCAGTGAGCGGCTCCGGCTTTTATTATGCCCCTGACCCTTCTAGTCAAAGTGTCTGCTCAATTGGCGGTAATGTGGCGGAAAATTCTGGCGGTGTCCATTGCTTTAAATATGGCGTCACCACAAACCACGTTTTGCAACTCAAAGTGGTTACCCCGACAGGCGACATTGTGACCCTCGGCGGTGTTGTACCAGAGATGCCCGGTTACGATTTGCTCGGCGTTTTTGTCGGTTCAGAAGGGACGCTCGGCATCGCGACAGAAATCACGCTCAAAATTCTCAAGCAACCAGAATCTATCTGCACCTTGCTCGCAGACTACACCTCAATCGAAGCCGCAGCTCAGTCAGTCGCCGCCATTGTGAGCGCAGGGATTATTCCGGCGGGCATGGAAATCATGGATAATTTCAGCATTAATGCAGTGGAAGATGTGGTTTGTCTAGATTGTTATCCGAGGGATGCAGAGGCCATTTTACTTGTTGAAATTGACGGAATGGCGGAAGAAGTCAAAGTGGTGAAAGAGCGGGTGAAAAATACTTGTTTGGCTCAAGGGGCGCGCAACATTACGACGGCGAGTGATCCTGAAACTCGGCTGAAACTCTGGAAAGGTCGTAAGTCTGCTTTTGCCGCAGCGGGAAATATTAGCCCAGATTATTTTGTTCAAGACGGCGTGATTCCCCGGACAAAACTAGCAGAAGTCTTAACCGAGATTAATGAGATCGGCGATCGCCACGGTTACAAGATCGCCAACGTTTTCCATGCAGGCGACGGCAACTTACACCCACTCATTTTATATAACAGCGCGATTCCCGGAGACCTCGAAGCAGTCGAAGAAATTGGCGGCGAAATCCTCAAACTTTGCGTCGCTAAAGGCGGTAGTATTTCTGGTGAACATGGCATTGGCTCTGACAAAAAAATGTATATGCCAGATATGTTTAGCGACGCTGATCTAGAAACCATGGGCTACGTACGCAACGCTTTTAATCCCAAAGGACTAGCCAACCCAGAAAAGGTTTTTCCGACC
This sequence comes from Limnothrix sp., assembly GCA_049644465.1. Taxonomy (GTDB): domain Bacteria; phylum Cyanobacteriota; class Cyanobacteriia; order Cyanobacteriales; family MRBY01; genus MRBY01. The sequence continues at coordinate 2,481 of JBARRZ010000010.1, read as the reverse complement.
CCCCGCACCTGTAGTGAATCTGCCAAAATGACTAAAATTCCTGCATTAAATAATGTCGAAATATTTTAAATTCATTTGACAGTATATGAGCAATCTGATCACGGCAGTTTTTTCTGAAAGAACATTACAAAATCTAGAAAAAAAAGGATCTTCTTTTTGGATTACAAGTAGCCTAATTCTCTGTACTATTATTGCCTTTCTTGATTTCATTTCAGGTACAGAACTCGCTTTTTCTTTATTCTATTTACTACCCATTGCGCTACTTACATGGTTTTGTGGTCGTATCCTCGGCTTTGTTGCAGATGTAGCTTGTTCATTAATCTGGGTAACTATAGAAATTGCGTCAGGCCAAACTTATTCTCACCCCAGTATTTTCTGTTGGAATACTGTTATTCGTTTCAGTTTTTTTCTGATTATCACCCTTCTACTTTCGGCACTAAAATCCAAGCTGGATCAAGAAAAACAGCTAGCACGCACAGATTCTTTAACTGGTGCAATTAATGCACGCCAATTCACTTATTTATTAACGAAAGAAATTGAACGATCTCATCAAAAAAACAAGCCATTTACGATTGCTTACATTGATTTAGATAATTTCAAACAAGTCAACGATAAATTAGGTCATAGTACCGGAGATATCTTACTACGTAGCATTATTGAACAGTTGAAAATTAGCATTAGACCAATCGATGCTATTGCGCGTTTAGGTGGTGATGAGTTTGCATTGCTTTTACCAGAAACAAATGCAGTGATGGCAGAAATTATTGTTTCTAGATTACAAACTTCCTTGCTGCGATTAATGCAGAAAAATAACTGGTTAGTAACATTTTCGATTGGTGTTCTAACTTGTGAAAGTGCGCCTCGGAATGCTGACGAAATTATTAGTCTCGCGGACAATTTGATGTACGCGGTAAAACATAAAGGTAAGAACTCTATTTCTTACGCTCAATATCCGTTTACTTGATTTCAGGAAACTTTAATCGCTGCCAATCCTGCTGGGTATATTGTCGCTCGAAAAGATTGGGGTGAATAATTTCCGCCAAAATTTCCAAAGAGTCAATGAGTCTTGGCCCCGGACGATTGAAGTAGGCGTTGCCATCACAAATAAATAATTTGTCTTCTTTTACTGCTCGCAAATTTCGCCACTGGGGATGAGCCGTAACGTCTGCCAACATTTCCTGATGTGTGCGCTCCAAGTCAAAACCACATGGCATAATCACGACAATGTCGGGATTTTTTTCTAAAAGGGTTTCCCACGAAATGTAAGGTGAATGCTCTCCTTGTTGGCCTAAAACATTTTCGCCGCCTGCGATTTCGATGAGTTCTGGTAACCAATTGCCGCCACCCATTAAGGGATCAATCCATTCGACTGCCGCAACTTTTGGACGTTGATCAGTGGGTAAATGCTTGGTGCGATCGCCGCAACTTTTTACACGATTTTGTAGGCCCGTCAATGCGGGTTGAGGATCAACTTTGAAGACTTGCGCCACGCGGATAATGTCTGCGTAGACATCAGCAAGGGTATCCGGTTGCAGCGAAATGAGTTGAGGCTTAATCTCACCGTCGAGGGTGGCGATCGCCTGTTCAACATCCTTCAGCGTGACAGCGCAAACATCACACTGAGCCTGAGTCACAATGTGAGTCGGTTTGAGTTCTCGCAGTACATCCAGCTTGACCTCATAAATGCCCAAAGCCGCTTGGAGCAAGGCCAAAACATCGCGATCAATTTCACCACTAGAACGATTTGAATTTAGGCGAGCAGCAGTACAAATGGGTTGGCTAGAAATATCTGCCGGATAATCACATTCATGACTCCGTCCCACAACAAATGGCGTCAAGCCCAGACAATCTAAAATTTCTGTTGCACTGGGCAAAAGCGAGACAATTCGCAAGGAGTCGGGAGCGGGCATATCCATAAATTTCTGCTGCATTAAATCTGCTGCACTAAAAAAGTATGCTCATTGTAACGAGCTTCTTTTCCTTACCGGATATGCCCCGCCGTTTGTCAGACAGGCATCGCTAAAAAATCTTGCAAGCTTTTGCAACCTAGCTTTTGTAAAACCGCGTAGCAATGTTTGCAGCAAGGACGTTGCAAGCCTTCTTCTAATTGAGTTTCCCAATCTTTGCAATTGCACCGCAGCCGTTCTTCTTCGATCACCACAGAATAAACTTTTTCATGAGCTGCACTTTTACAAGCAAAGAGGGTGGGAGTAATGCGCTTGAGCAATAATTCTTGACCTTGCTGCTGCCGAAAATCAACAAAATCTCGCTGAAAATCTAGGGGGTCAACAACACTAATTTTGCCATCTTTGAAATGCACCAAAATCGCGCCATTGCGCCACTGGGATACTTTTTTGACTCGCTTATTTGTAATTCTCTCGGCAGCACGGACAGAGACAAAATAGCTAAAACTCATCGGTGAATATTCTCCCCAGAACAGTAATGAGCAACAAAATATTTTAATAGTACATATATATTGTA
>JBARRZ010000009.1:0-3787 GCA_049644465.1 Limnothrix sp. | reverse complement strand
CTAGATATTCACTAAATTATGTCTCATTAATATGACAAAATCAAATGTTCCAACTTAAAGTATCGCTACCTTAATTGATACAGCCATCATATTTAAATCATAACCTTTCTATCAAAAGGCGATCGCCCCATATCGCCCTATTGAGGGTTGTGCGTAAGATCAAAAAATTTGTAGGATCAGAATGGTTATTTAAAGCGAAGATTTTCACTGCCCCATGAATTTAGACCATGATACCCGCCGTCAAATAAGTAATCTCTTGGCGATCGCCGCTGCATTTTTTACCAATGTTCTCGCCAATATCAAGCCCCTAGACGGTCTAACCATTGCGGAAATCTCGGATCAATATTTCGAGCCAGTGCTAATCTTGCCAGCCGGTTACGCTTTTTCTATCTGGGGATTGATTTATGTCGGCTTAATTTCTTTGGGGGTATATCAGGTTCTTCCTAATAACAAAAAGAATCCCCGCACAGAGCAGTTAGGTTATTGGCTGACGTTCGCCAGTATTGCTCAAATTATTTGGGTCGTGCTGTTTCAATATCAACTATTTGCCTTGTCTTTAGTGCTAATTGCTTTGATTTTAGTTTGTCTAATTAGGCTCTATATCTTAATTAATAACAATGCGAAAACCGTCTCTACAAATAAGTGGTTAATTAACCGACCTGTTTCTATTTATTGCGCTTGGATTACGGTGGCAACCATTGTCAATGCAGCCTGTGTTTTGCATTTTCTCGGTTGGCAGGGGGGAGGTATCGCACCCGAAATCTGGACAGCAATTTTATTGGTCGTGGGCACTGGACTGGCTGGGTTTATCACCGTAAAAAATCGTGATCTGATCTATGGCGGTGTATTTGTGTGGGCTTGGGTGGCGATCGCCGTCAAACATTCTGATGAAGCAATTATTCCGGTTGTTGCCATTGCCGGAGCGGTGATCTTGGCGGGTTTATGTGTCGTCACTTTATTGATGCCGCGCCGTTCATCCTTGTCGCTCAATAGTGAAAATTGAAATTTGGTTTATGCCCCAGAGTAAGCAAAAGCAAGCGTTACGCATGGTATAAGATGGGTCAGTCTTTCGGACTTGTCCCTTTTTTTTGCAATTTATTTCGAGCGATTATGGTCGGCTATCTCGTTTATCTCACTATCTCAGCAGCAACCTACGGAATGTTTTGTCTCGGCCTCAATTTGCAATGGGGCTTTACGGGGCTAATTAATTTCGGTCACGTGGCCTTTATGACCATCGGCGCTTACACAACGGTACTTCTCGCATCAAAGGGAGTGCCGTTAATTTTTGCGCTAATGGCAGGGGCGGCGATCGCCGCAATTTTAGGGCTACTCATTGGCCTATCCACGCTGCGGCTCCGAGAAGATTATTTGTCCATCGTGACCATTGGCTTTTCAGAATTAATCCGCTTAGTTGCGCTAAACGAAGAATGGCTGACCCGTGGCGCATTTGGCGTGCAAAATTACCCGTTGCCGCTGGGAGATTTTCGGCCAAACCAAGTCGGTAAACTCGCGCTAATTTTTTGGTTGACTCTGATTGCAATCTTTGCTGGCTGGCAATTGTGGCGCGGCAGCCGCTGGCGTTGGAAAAAGCAGAAAAAACAAGGCAAATCCGGCTTAGATGCAGCAGTTTGGGGCGTGATTGGTGGCGGCATTATTTTGAGTCTTTTTCTCAATGGTTGTCTTGCCCTACAAAATTACAACTACAAAGCAGGTTTGATGCTACTGTCTTTGGTCGCTTTGGCTTTGGTGTATGCAGGGCTAGAATATCTTGTACATTCCCCTTGGGGCCGGATTCTCAAAGCGATTCGTGAAGATGAAGAAATCCCGAAAGCGCTGGGCAAAAATGTTTTTTGGTATAAGCTGCAATCCTTTATGCTCGGTGGGGCGATCGCCGGCATGGCAGGTTCCTTTTACGCATGGCAACTGACCAATGTTTACCCCTCAAACTTTGATCCGTTGGTGACTTTTAACGCTTGGACAATTGTTGTTTTGGGCGGCGCTGGCACAAACCCCGGCACATTAATTGGTTCCCTAATTTTCTTCGCATACGACTCCGTGACCCGCTTCGTTTTACCGCAACTTAATCTTGTGGACGATGTCCGCCTCGGTGCATTGCGTATTATGATTATCGGTCTAATTTTAATGACCCTAATGGTGTGGCGACCCCAAGGACTTTTGGGCAACAAAGACGAATTAACCCTAGGCAAATAAGGCAAATTATCCTTAAAAAGCTCGGCGTAAACTCTCTCCCTCTTTCTGATGTCTGATGTCTGATGTCTGAATAGTTGCTGAACTTACGCCGTCAAATACTAGGGATTTGTCAATATTTACGACCTCACGGCATTTCCTAAGTTAACCTAGGGGAAGTGCCGTGAACTTTTGTAAACCTATGTCCACTGTTAGTCTCCTTGCCGCAGATTCCTACGAGCTAAATGCTTTGCGCAAATCCCTCGAAACCTTGCTTGAACCGTTGGGTGGGATGTCTGCGTTTGTCAAACCGGGCGATCGCGTCTTGTTGAAACCCAATATGCTGACAGGGGCACGACCAACGAAAGAATGCACCACCCGCAAAGAACTTGTTGCTTGCGTTGCGCAGATGGTTGCAGAAGTTGGTGGTAAACCGTTTATCGGTGATAGTCCAGCTTTTGGCTCGGCTCATGGCGTAGCAAAACAGAACGGTTACTTAGAATTACTCGAAGAATTGCAAATCCCGTTAGTGGAATTTCACGGCAAACGCTACGACACAGACAGCGACAACTACAAAAATTTGCGCCTCTCGAAAGAAGCGATGGATGCAGATGTTGTGATTAATTTGCCGAAAGTGAAATCCCATTGCCAATTGACGATGACCCTAGGGGTGAAGAATTTGTTTGGTTGTGTCCCCGGCAAAATGAAGGCTTGGTGGCACATGGAGGCGGGTAAGGAACCGGAAACGTTTGCGGAGATGCTGATCGAGACGGCAAAGACAATTGCTCCGGATTTGACGATTTTAGATGGAATTATTGGTCACGAAGGCAATGGCCCCAGCGGCGGTGAACCCAAACAATTGGGCGTCTTGGGCGCGGCAACTGATGTCTTCGCGTTAGATCGGGCGATGCTTGATATTTTGCAAGTGGAACCGGAACTTGTCCCCACGGTTGCAACGTCGATAAAAATGGGTCTGTGTTCAGATTTGAGTGCGATCGCCTTTCCACTAGCGACACCGAAAGAGTTGGCGATCGCCGACTGGAAATTACCCGAAGCATTAATCCCTATTGATTTTGCCTTGCCCCGCATCCTCAAATCCACCTTCAGACATTTATATATCCGCTTTATCAAAGAGCCTATTGAGTCCTATTCCAGCAAATAAGTTTAAAAAAAGCTGAAGAAGTTAAAAAAAATACACTTTACTCTCGATCCCTGCGCTAACTTAGAAATACCCTCCGATTGCTTATCAAGCTAGACCGTCCTAACCCAGCGACGGTTTTTTTTTGCGGAAAATTCAAGTCATTGATCACTACAAAAAATCAAATCAGCACGACGATGAAGTCTAAAAGTAAATGCAACAATAGCAAAGTAATTTTCTTTCAATAAAAAGCTGTGATGAGCAATAATTTCGCGATTTTTTCTGCGCCAATTCAAATTATCGATACTGCAGATTTGCAACGGCAAAAGTTACGTTTACAGATTAGCTATGGCTTTTACAAAACGACTTTTGGTCACTGTCTAATTGCAACGACAGCGCAGGGAATTTGCAATTTATATTTTCTGAATGATGTCACTCAAGATCTGGCGGCGAGTGCTCTAC
>JBARRZ010000008.1:0-2337 GCA_049644465.1 Limnothrix sp. | reverse complement strand
TCGCTAGGGTCAGCGCCATGATTGATTCCGTCGGCAACACTTTCAGTTTTTGCAACAACTCCTGCGGCACATTTCTGAGCATTTCGTAAATGGCGATCGCCTCCCCCGGACTCCCTTGGGCGATCGCCAAAATTGTTTCATCCTCCAAAATATGCTGATAGCCCTTCTCCGTCAGAATCGCCGCCACATCCTCCACCGCGAGGCGATAAAAAGGGATCTTTTGGCAGCGGGAAACTAGAGTCGGCAAAATACTATCCGCACTCGGAGCCAGCAGAACCAAAGTCGCATTACCCGGTTCCTCCAACGTTTTTAGCAGCGCATTCGCCGGAGATTCCGCCATCGTTTGCGCCTCCTCGATCACCACCATGCAGCGGGGAGCTTCCAGAGCCGGACGTGCCAAAAATTGTCCAATCTGCCGAATCTGTTCAATGCGAATTTGCGGCGGCGCTTTGCGTTTGAGGCCCGCTTCTTCCGCTTGACTAGGCGTGTAAAGTTTGCCCTGATGCTGATAAGTCGGCTCGACCCATAACAAATCCGGATGATTATTTTTGTGAAGCTTGTAACGGATCAACCTTTGGTTTTCCGGCAACACTCCCTGCGTCATTAGCTCCGTACTGAAACCTCTCGCCGCCAAGCCCCGTCCGATTCCTGCCGCCCCCGCAAACAAATATGCAGGCGCAATTCTATCGGCGGCGATCGCCTGTCGAAGGAGCAACACAGCCTGAGATTGTCCAACCACCTGATCCAGAGAAATCATACGAAAATCCGTTCGTTCTGTAATATTAGAAAGCGATGCCCACGTATCGATCTAACCCCAAGCATTTTTATGGCCCGTTATATCTGCTCCTACCTCGTTGTCGGACTAACCGAACAAGAAATGATCGCCTCTCTCCAAGAAATTATCCAAGAGTGCGATCTTAACCTGACCTACGAAACAGGCGGGTATCTCATGGCAAAAGAAAAACCCGGCAACGTATCCTTCACCAAACTAGTAGAAGTAGAAATCCTGTTCGACCGTAACAAAATCGAGCAAGGCAAACTTCAAATCGATTTTGTCGTCAAAAACGAAGAACTCCCACTCCAAACAAAAAATCACTGCAACACCATCTTCGAAGGCATCAAAGAAGTCGTTAGCGCCAAACAACAATGGCAACTAGAAACCGACAGCATTGATTAGACAATAGCCTTTTTCATAAAAAGTCCCATCAAAACCATTGAGAATATGAGAAAATCAAACAAATAAAAATATAAAGAAACATTAAATTATGGCAGTCATTCAATTTTCCCAAGGTATCAACGAACCCGAAGTTCCAGATATTCGCCTAACTCGCGCCCCCGACGGTAGTACCGGCACAGCCGTCTTCACCTTCGAAGATCCCGCAGCCCTGGCGCAAGAAAGCACCGACGAAATTACCGGCATGTATCTCATCGATGACGAAGGCGAAATCGTTACCCGCGAAGTCAAAGGAAAATTTTATGACGGCAAAGCCAGAGTGATCGAAGCTCGTCTCATCATGCGATCGCCAGAAGAATGGGATCGTTTCATGCGATTTATGGAACGCTACAGCGAAGATAACGGCTTAGAATTCACCAAAGCCAATCAATAAACACAATCCCTACCCGAGCTATCCATCCCCATCGAGAAGCCCCAAGGAAAGTCACCAAGAACAGCGCGACTTTCCTTTTTTATCGCGTTTTGTAGCGCCAATTCTCCACGAGCAAAAACTCAGTGCAGATATCCCTCCCCTTTGTCGCGTTTTCCGCCCACTGCCCTAGACAAAGGAGAATGATACGATAATGGAAAAATAAGACAATCGCTGTGTATTTTGTCACAAGCCTAAAGTTTCTACAAAATCACCATCTCGACGCCAATATTGCGGTGAGTCATCCCGAAATATTTCCACAAAAATAAAAATCTGTTTGTTTATAAAAAAATCCTATGTTTAAGAAGTTATTTGGTGATCCAAACGCCCGTAAACTCAAAAAATTTCAGCCTCTTGTTGCCGAAATTAATCTTCTGGCAGAGGATTTTGAAAAACTGACAGATGAAGAACTCGCGCAAAAAACCCTCGAATTTCGCGAAAAACTAGACAAGTCCGAAAGCGACGAAGAAACAGAAGAAATTCTCGACGAAATCTTACCAGAAGCCTTTGCCCTAGTGAGAGAAGCCGGAGGCAGAGTCCTCGGTATGCGCCACTTTGATGTCCAACTCCTCGGTGGCATCGTGCTTCACAAAGGGCAAATTGCCGAAATGAAAACAGGGGAAGGTAAAACCCTTGTGGCAACTTTGCCTGCCTACTTAAATGGTTTGACCGGCAAGGGTGTTCATGTCGTCAC
>JBARRZ010000007.1:0-3164 GCA_049644465.1 Limnothrix sp. | reverse complement strand
TCCGCGAACATTACCGCACCGCCGATGTGCTTTTGGTAGATGATATTCAGTTCATTGAAGGTAAAGAATACACTCAAGAAGAATTTTTCTACACATTTAATACACTCCACGAAGCCGGTAAACAAATCGTTCTGGCCAGCGATCGCCCCCCAAACCAAATTCCCGGTTTACAACAACGCCTTTCTTCCCGCTTTTCCATGGGTTTAATTGCCGATATTCAGCCCCCCGACCTCGAAACCCGGATGGCAATTTTACAAAAAAAAGCCGAAGCCGAAAATATTCATTTATCTCGCTCCGTCATCGAATACATTGCGACTCATTACACCTCCAACATTCGCGAACTAGAGGGCGCACTCCTCCGAGCCGTGACCCACATCGCTATCTCCGGCTTGCCGATGACCGTTGAAAACCTTGCGCCAATCCTTAACCCCACTGTCGAATATGCCCCTGCCGCCCCAGATTTAATCTTGCAAATCGTTGCCGAAGCCACCACCATCAGCATCGACGATCTCAAGAGCACATCCCGCCGTCGTGAAATTAGTACCGCCCGCCAAATTGCGATGTACCTGATGCGCCAACACACTGATCTCAGCTTGCCCCGCATCGGCGCAGTGTTTGGCGGCAAAGACCATACAACTGTGATGTATAGTTGCGACAAAATCGGCCAGCTCCTCACCAAAGATCAAAAAACATCCCAACTTGTCAGTCAGATCAGCGATCGCATCAACCACCACCACCAGACGCTTTAGCTCAACAAAGCTTGACATTTTGAAAACATGTTACGCAGATTTCTCAGATTTACTACATTTTCTATCAAGTTCAGCAGCCTGAAAGTCAACTAAAAAACTGAAAAATAGCCAAATTCCCGAGAAAACGCCGTATAACTTGCAAAAATAGCTGGTTTGGCTTTCTGAGACAATCTGGCAAAGTTAAGACTATAACAAGAGTACGTGTGGTAGGCGTTTGACCATGAACCGCCACGGGCAATTACAAAAACTTTTAGCAAAAATGAGGGTGATGCCTATGTTCATTAGAGTTAGGCAATTGGTTGATCCTTTTTTCCAATATCTCAATCAACCGATCGGCAAATCGGAACAAGCTGCTGTATGGAGTCCCAATCGGTTTTGGTATCTCTATAGAATTGAGTTGCTCGAAAAATGTTGGCAAAAAGAAGCGGCGACAAAAGGACAACGGGCTTGCTGATTGTCATCAGTTTTTCTCAATGATTATCGTTTAGTGGGTCGTCACGATTGACTCATCTGATTCCGGTTGATCACGCTGAGAATATTTGATTTGGCAGCTCATTTGTCCATGAATGTTTACGCAATAGGGCACAACATAGGTCAATACAGCGGCAAACCAGCGGCTACGGTTCATTTTGCCTTGGGCGAGGGCATTACCGTGGTTGATCATGAATAAAATTGTCCCCACCACGAGAGCTACTCGGATAGCTGTGGGCGTCATTTCCGGGTTCCGCAGCGCTTGCAAATAGGTTTTCATAGAACTGCCTTTTACAAAACTTCATAATAGCATTGGCTATGAGGTAGCAAAAAGATGAGGGGCGATCGCCTCCATCAAACCTCCAACAGCTAATTTGAAACAGTCTGGAAAATATTTAGGGCGATCGCCGCTTTTCTCTACCAACTAATCTGTAAAATGAATCTCTCGTTGTAAAACATCTTTTACTTGATAGGGACATTCTGTAGGGAAATCTAAATCTGTTTCTTGGATCGCATTTAAACGACCATTTCGATACATTTTTCCGACCCATTCTTGTGCAAGGTATTTTTTCAAACTGGGGCTATCTTCGAGATAAAGCTCAATATTATTTCGTTCTCTCTCAATGGTAATTTGCCAACTTCTAGAACGCTGATTGATCTGATGATCCCACTTGAGTAAGTGGTGCAAAATTAAACGAATACTACTCAGCAGGCGATCGCGCTCACGTTTCGACAAATCCCGTAATTCCTCAGCTAAATGTTCAATATCTAACTCATCAAAAGAGCCTTCTTGTAACGACTGAGCCATCGTCTCTGCCCACTCAGCATAATCCTGTTCATAAAGGGATTTCATTGTTTTGAACCATTCTGCTTTTTACAGGTGATATCATGGATCTATTTTAGTCCGCATCAATAAAGATATAACCGCTTGGTCAGGCTTAATCACCGTTGTAAAGGCAATCGCCTACTTCTCTGCAATCATAAGATTGCACCGATGCTTTTTCCTCACAACAGCAAACTACATCAGAGTCTGCGGTAACAGTACATGTGAATTAGGGTTTTATTTTGCATTCTGCTGTACAACTCATAGTTATGTGGCTTAGAAAACAACATGCGAATCTTTAACTGGACAAATCCCTACAAAATTGATCTTCAAAAACCCTACCTCTACTACATAAAAGTAAGTTCTCCTAGCACTGAGTATCGATATATCGGCAAGGGCTCTAACCCTTCAAGAATGGATGCTTATTGGAAAAATGTTGAGAAGGTATTGGCAGGCAAACCTAAACGTCCCGCAATAAAACGAGACGGAACTCCCCAGAGCGAAAGCAACCAAAAATTCAGATTCGTCCATCTTGTACTGGCAGTCGCCGTCAAAAAGGGATGGGCAATCACACACTTTCCAATCGAGAATGTTGAGAAAGATCAACACTCAAAAGTAGAAAAGCAGCGAACTACCGAACTAGACTGCAATATGAACAACCAAGGTTCATGGGCTGTTGAAGATTTTCAGAAAGAAGCAAAGAAAATTACGTGAACACAACGCATAACATACAATTGAAGTCGTGGCTTCAGCACTTAACTGGGTATTATGCAATAAAGTTAATTAGGAGATAGAAATGTCAAAATATTGGGTTGTTGGTGCTTCATGGGGTGGCGTTGAACATCAAGATCAGAAATTTATAGAGCAAGGTATTTGGATGCTTGGCTGGGAAGAGGGCGAGAAGCCTGCCATGTACCAAAAAGCCTCAGAAATGAAAGCTGGAGACAGAATTGCCATCAAACGCATGAAAGGCCGCGGAAAAACTGGCATTAGAATTTTCCATTTAGGCATCATCAAGGGTGTAATTCTAGAAGTTAACAAGGTTATTTGCACTGTTGATTGGGTAGCAACAGATCTAGACAGAAACATTGAAGAAAGCCGTGGTTGTTTTAAATCAATAC
>JBARRZ010000006.1:0-35803 GCA_049644465.1 Limnothrix sp. | reverse complement strand
GTTCTGGGATGGGACGACTGCGTTGGGGCTGAGGCTGAGGACGAACTTTTTCGTCACCCGCTTTTGGTGGTGGTTTGGGGCGTGTGGTGCGGGGGGGTGGTGACTCGATGTCCCATGTCTCTCCGTCTTGTTCTTCAACTTCCTTGTCTGTCCAGTCGTAGTTGGCGCGGCTGCGTTCCCAATCGGATCGGCCAGTGCGATTATCGGGTTTGCGGGGCGGACGTTCTTTGAGGGATTCTAAACGCTCATTTAGGCGATCGCCGCCTTTTGGAGTTGAGCCTGTCTGCATGAGTAGCTGAATCAAAACACTGAGAAATAGGCCGATCAGCACCGCCCCAATAATCCACAGACTTAAGGGAAACTGCACTGGTAGCGGCTGACTGAGCACAACCAAACTCAAGGGCTGGCTATTTTGGAGCAGCAGAATCGTGGCTCCGGCAAATAGAAGCAGCAGCACTAAGATAAAGGGCGATCTCGAATTCATAATTGCGAATTCATAAAATTAGCTAGCGGAAGATTTAACGAGAAAAATAGTCGGGCGATCGCCTAGGGCGTTTCAGGATTTTCTGGCGGCGTGAGCGGACTAACATTGCCATCATTTCCTACCGCTGCTGGACTCTCCCCAGTCGCTGGTGCTGCCCCATTTTGTCGCGCCAAATTTTCGTTGACTTGCGCCTGTAGATCCTTCAGCACTTGATCCTCAGGAAATAATACGATCAACTGATCGAGTGGTTCCACTGCACCCCGCAAATCGCCTTGCTCCAAACGGATTCGCACCAAGCCTTGCAAAGCATTAGGATTGTCTGGTTCTCGTTCTAAAACCGCCTCAAAACCCGCTTCCTGCTGCTGCAATTGCTCTTGGATGACTAGCTGCTGATTCGTTGCCACTTCTGTCTGATCCGGTTCTGTGAAGCTGCTAACAATGCCACCGATCACCGTGACCATCGTTGTACCGAGGAAAGAACCGGCACCGATAAACAAGATTATTTTTTGCCAAAACTTTCGTTTATTTTGCTTTTTTTCAGTGGTTTTATCGGAAAAATTAGGCATAGCTTGCGCTCACTGGTGGCATCAAAATCTTCACCATTTTAGCTTATGTGCTTCGTCGTTTTCGGAATGGCAAACAGCAGGAGGCTTAGTGGTAATTATTCTTTTAGCAATAGGTAATAGAGCTGACCTTGGTCATTGACTAACCCTGCTTCTGCTTTGGCGGTGTCGCCAGTCCCGAGAAAAATATCGACGCGTCCCGGCCCTTTAATCGCGCTGCCTGTGTCTTGGTCGAGGACATAACGATTGACGGGGAGTTTGATCCATTCGCCATCGCGGTAAGGAAAGGGCAGCTGAGTTGAAAGTAAGGCGATCGCCCCCGGTGGCATGATGCTTTTATCTGTGGCGATCGATCGTCCGGCGGTGACGGGCACACCCAAACTGCCGATGGGTGGGGAGCCGTAGGTTTCGCGGAAAAAGATAAAGCGATTGTTGCGAGGAATATAATCACTCAATTTTTCGGGATAGGTTTCGAAGTAAGCCATGAGCTTCGGCAAGCTCAATTCTTCAAGAGAAAAAACGCCGTCGTTGACCAATTCTTTACCCAAGCTGACATAGTCGTAATCAGTGCTGCCGTGGAAACCGATGGTCATCGTGCGACCGTCCGTAAGTTGCAAGCGGGCTGAACCTTGCACTTGCACGAGATAGGCCTGTAAGCGAGTCGGTAACCAAACTAACTCACGACCTTTTAATGGACTGGCTGCTGGTGGGATGCCTGCTGCACCTTCTAGTTCGAGGCGGCTGGGGTGGGGAGTGGCCCAATTTTCAAAGTTGGCGGGACGGCGGTAAAGGGGATATTTAAATTCTGCGGTTTGAACAGGACTGGCAAGATAGGACGGTTCAAAATAGGCGGTGAAATCGACTTTGCCCAACTCGTCTGCGCCGACGGATTGATAGAAATCAAATTCTTTTTGGATTACGCGTTGCAACTCATCAGGATCTTTTGTTTGTTGCAAAACTGTGCGAAACCGGAGCAGCGATCGCCGCACTTTTTCACGGCTAAAAGCCGCAATCGGATAGTTAGCATAATCTTGCTTCGCCTTGTCGGTATCGAGATAGGCCAAACTGTGATTAATCGACTCGATCAATAGACCTTCATTCGCCTCGCGCCACAAATTATCATCCGGGTGGGCGATCGCCTCTAAATCCACTGGCTGTAGTACTTGGGCGACTGAGGGAGAACCCAAAACGCAGCCCATGACCATACCGCCAAGCAAGCCGCTGCGTAACCAATTAAGTTTCATAAATAATCAAATTACCCTAAAAATTCTCAGTATCATGTCGGCATCTTAAGCTTAAACGTCGAGCAAAACCGGATCAAAGTTTCCCTAAGCGCAGCATTTTTACCCGATGAACAAGCGAACCAAACTAATTTTAAAATTTTTTGCTTTGGCGATCGCGACGATCTTCAGCCTAAATTCATGTTTGCCCGCTGCCATCTCCCAAGGAAACAGCCTTAATACTACTAACAAAAATAACTTTCCCACCCAAGTTTTGCCCTACCCTCTACAAACAATTTCCGCAGCTTCCCGTTGCCTAATTTTAAATCCTGAAAACCGCGAAAATTGGACACCCCAAGAAATAAAAGCCTCAGAAATCTGGAGCATTTCAGAAATGTGGGCATGGCAACGACTTTGTATAGGCCGCACCGCAGATTTCCAAGAGTTTGATAACGCAATCGAAACTAGCAAAATTGCTCAAAACACTATCGAATCAGCATCAGCCGAGCAACAGCAAACATTACGCTCTAGAGAATTTCTCGAAGTTATCCTCAAAAGAGAACCATTTCGTAGCGCCCTACCAGAAAAGCTCAGCATTGCGAATGTGACAATTCCCGACAACATTAATTTAAACTCTGCATCTATTCAACAAGAACTTGAATTTAAAGCAGTAATTTTTAACGAGAATGTTAATTTATTTAAAACGGATTTCAAGAACGCTTTATCTTTTATTTGCAATCAAAATAGCTTAGACCAAAAATGTGAGCAAAAAACAATTTTCAAAGGAGTTTTGTCGTTAAACAATTCAAAATTTGATAAAAAAGTAAAAATTGATGGTGCAGATTTTGAATTACCTTTACCAAAAAGTAATAGTCCATCCTATGTCAGTCTGAATTTGAGTAACGTAACTATCCATGACGATTTGCAGCTCAATGACATCACTTTCGACTTGTCGCAGCAAAATGAGCGGATAGTTCCTGTTTTTAGTTTGGAATCTACCACGATAAATCAATCACTACAACTTGGAAACATTAATTTTAAAGACCCTGAAAATCTTTCTGAAGCTAATAGCCATCTTTTAGCGAAAGGTCTTACTGTTGACGGAAAGTTAACTGTCCAAGAGTCTTTTAGCTTTTCTTGTAATGAATCAAAATCTTGCTATCGCAAACTAGATTTAAGCAATAGCCAGATAAATACTTTGGTTCTGGATTTAGATAAAAGTCAGCTGGCATTTAACCGTGCTTTTACTAAAAATATTCTTTTTCTAAAGAACGCAGTAGTCGAGACTTTTCAAATTCTTAAACCCGCCAATTTTGACCAAGAACCACAGTCTTTTTTGGATTCAGCAGAACGGTGTGGCTTGAAATTAGACGGATTTCAATATCAGAGTCTTAATGATTTTGCCTTTGCAGGTATCCGGCAATGCCTTGCTGTACAGTACCAAACTGCCAAAACAAGCTCCGGCAATGATGATGATTTTTTCTTTAGTCGCGATGAATTGGTGCAGCCTCACGAACAATTAGCGGCGATCGCCAACTCTCTAGGCAAATCCGAAGCACAGCGGCAAATTTTATATACAAAAGCAAAACTACAGCATTACGACGGCACACCATCTTGGGAGAGCACATTGAGCTTTTTACAAGATTGGTTTTACGGCTTTGGCTATAAGAGAAAAAGAGTATTTTTCCCAATGGCAATCTTATTTACGATTGGTTTTTCGCTTTCATATTACGTGCTTTGTCGTAAGCAAGAACAAGTTATCCAAGATGCTATCAAATCTAGTTTGACTGAATTAAGAGAAGAACGGTTGATGAGTAATGGTGAAATCAACTTAGCTTATTGCCAAACAATTTCTCTTTCCCGAATTGTGCCTTACATCGATTCTATTAGTCGCGCGTTGTTTGTTAAACCAGAAAAGGAAACGAAAGAACCTTGTTTTAGTGTTTTTCTTTCATTTGATTACGGCACTGAACGAACACAACTTTTGAAAGATTGCGGGATTGAAGATTTTTCTGGTTCTTATTTCCACCTTTACTTCCAAAATCAAAAACAGCTCAAAGTCTTTTTGAATTCACTCAATTTAAGAAATTCTGGCTGCACTAAAGTCGGCTTATGTGATAATTTGTTTGGTGTTCCAGAAGTCGCTATTCCCGGTATCAAGCAAAGCATTTTAAACCGCCACCAATTGCCAAATCAAGAAGAGTATAATCTACGTTTTTATAATGTTGATCAGGAAGAGGTTTTAACTTTTAACACTTTTCGAATTAGCAAGCCCTTAGTTTCACTTATCAAAATCACTTTTATTTTGGTAGTAATTGCTGTCATTCTGAATGGGATTACTCAATTTGTTAACCCCCGCTTTTTGCTAGATAGCATTGTGTTGGCTGGCTTTGTTTTGTTTAGTATTGCTTTACTAATTAATTTCATTTCAACTGCTCAATCCCATCGTCTCAAGCTTCGGAGAATCGGGAGTGTGACAATTCACAGTATCGATTTGATGTTTCCGATTATCAATCTTGATGAAGAATTGAGTGACTTCATTTTTAGCGCCTCAAAAGAGTTAGATGGTTTTTGGATTCGCATTGCAAAGATCTATTTTCTCGTGATGAAAATTGTGTCGGGCATCTTAGCTGGAATTTGGATTCCTATTTTATTTTCGACAGGTTTGTAATTTCAAACCACCGCCAATTTTGTGCGTATAAAAAAGAGGCGATCGCCACACGATCTAGCCTCTTTTTTCGTACAGTGCAGCATAAATGATAAGTTTTAGTTTTATTAGCTATCAAAAATGATTAGCTTCACTGTCGAGACAAGTGTATGGGGATATGGTTAGATATATCCCAATAGATAAAGTGATCCCCATAGACTGAGCACTATAAATCAAATTACTCATTTGCTTCGTCCGTGCTCTCGTCAGAAATCCTTTAGATACTGCCTTAACAGGTGCTTGATAAGACCATGCAGATCACGAACCAGATACATTTCCGAAACCTTCGCGGCGACCTCTTTGGAGGAGTAACCGCCGCAGTTATCGCCTTACCCATGGCCCTCGCTTTCGGCGTTGCGTCCGGCGCAGGTGCTGGCGCAGGTCTGTGGGGAGCCGTTCTCGTCGGTTTCTTCGCAGCCCTATTTGGCGGGACTCCCGCACTCATTTCCGAGCCAACTGGCCCGATGACCGTTGTTTTCACTGGTGTTATTGCGAACTTCGTTGCTTCAGACCCAGAAAACGGCTTGGCAATGGCCTTCACTGTCGTGATGATGGCCGGTCTTTTCCAAATTATTTTTGGCGTATTGAAACTCGGTAAATACGTCACGATGATGCCCTATACCGTAATTTCCGGCTTTATGTCGGGTATTGGTATTATCCTTGTAATTTTGCAAATCGCCCCTTTCCTCGGACAAGCCAGTCCGCAAGGCGGTGTGATGGGTACATTACAAGGTCTTCCTGATTTATTAGCGAATATCCAACCAGTAGAAACCTTGCTGGCTTTGGGAACTGTGGCGATCATCTGGTTTATGCCAGAGAAGATCAAAAAAGTTGTACCACCTCAACTTGTCGCATTAGTTCTCGGCACAGTCGTTTCACTCTACTTATTTCCCGGTGTAGAAATTCGTCGGATTGGTGAAATCCCTGCAGGTTTACCAAGCCTGCAAATGCCAATGTTCAGCGCCGATAAGATTCAACTGATGGTGGTTGACGCAGCGGTGTTAGGCATGTTGGGTTGTATTGACGCCTTGTTAACCTCTGTTGTTGCAGATAGTTTGACAAGAACAGAGCACAACTCCAATAAAGAGTTAATTGGTCAAGGTCTTGGTAATTTAATTTCTGGTTTGTTTGGTGGTCTGGCTGGTGCTGGCGCGACCATGGGTACTGTGGTCAACATCCAGAGTGGTGGACGGACTGCTGTTTCTGGTATCTCCCGTGCCTTGATTTTGTTGGTAGTGATTCTCGGTGCGGCAAGTCTGACGGCAACAATTCCGCTCGCAGTTTTGGCTGGTATTGCTTTCAAAGTTGGTGTTGACATCATTGACTGGGATTTCTTGAAGCGTGCTCACCAAATTTCGGTGAAGGGCGCGTTGATTATGTACGGCGTGATTTTGTTGACTGTATTGGTTGACTTGATTGTTGCGGTTGGTGTGGGTGTATTTATCGCGAATATCCTCACAATTGACCGGATGAGCCGTCTCCAGTCTGATTCTGTACGCACGATTAGTGATGCGGATGATGAAATTCCGTTGCAGCCGAGTGAGCAGCGCTGGTTGGACGAAGCGAATGGTCGTGTTCTCTTGTTCCAACTGAGTGGCCCGATGATCTTTGGTGTTGCGAAGGCCATTAACCGTGAACACAATGCGATTCGTGATTGTGATTCGATTGTCTTTGATGTGAGCGAAGTGCCTCACTTGGGTGTGACGGCTTCTTTGGCACTAGAAAATGCGATTGAAGAGGCGATCGATAATAAGCGTCGAGTGTTTATCGTTGGGGCTGCGGGGCAAACTCGTCGTCGTTTGGAGAAGCTCAAGCTCTTTACTATTGTTCCGCCTGAACAATGCTTCATGAATCGTGAAGAAGCGCTCAAAACTGCCGTTACAGACATCTTCCCTAATCTTCAGCTTGATGTGGTAGATGGTGAAACACCCGGATTTAGTGTTAATCCTGCTTAGGTTGAATTGTTCTGTGGCTTCTCTTCGTGGGGTGGCTATGGAACAAATCTGAAGAATTAGCTTTTTTCGTATAAACATCAATTTTTAATATTGTTAAAATTATGGCTTTTTCTCCTCCTCTCACTGGTTTTGGCCAGTTTTGGCTAGACTCGCTAGGTCTTTCTTCGTATACTCTCGCAGAAATTCCTGAGTCTGAATATGGTTCTTTTGTTTTGACTGGTGTATTGCTGACGCTTGTGGTGATTTATGCTATGAGTAAGCTCGGTGGTGAGTTGTCTAAACGGATTGGTTTACCGCCTGTACTGGGGGAACTAGTGGGTGGTGTCTTGGTCGGTGTTTCGGCATTTCACCTAATTGTTTTCCCGGAAACTGGGGCGATCGCCGCCGACTCGGCGATGATGTCTATCCTGCAACAGCTGGGGGATTTGGATGGGGCCGCACTCACTCACATTTTTGAAAGCCAAAGTGAGGTGATTTCGGTTTTAGCTGAGCTGGGCGTTATCGTTCTGTTGTTTGAAATTGGTCTGGAGTCAGACCTGCGGGAATTAACCAAAGTGGGTTCCCAAGCGGCAGTGGTCGCAGTGGTTGGGGTTGTGGCTCCGTTCATGTTGGGTACGGTCGGCTTAGTTGTCTTTTTCCACAGTGCAGTGATTCCAGCAATTTTTGCGGGCGCAGCACTCACAGCGACAAGTATTGGTATTACTTCGAAAGTATTGTCTGATTTGGGACAACTCAAATCTACTGAAGGCAAAATTATTGTCGGTGCGGCGGTACTGGACGATGTGCTCGGTATTATCGTTCTCGCGGTTGTTGCTAGTCTTGCAAAAACGGGTGAAGTAGATTTACTCAATGTGGTTTATCTGATCATCGGCGCGTCGGTTTTTCTACTCGGTTCGGTACTTCTCGGTAAGTTTTTTAACAAGGGTTTTGAGGCGATCGCCAACAAATTACAAACCCGTGGTGCGCTACTCATTCCCGCTTGTAGTTTCGCGTTAATCATGGCCGTCTTAGCCAATGCAATTCACCTCGAAGCGATTTTGGGTGCTTTCGCCGCAGGTTTAGTACTTGATGAAACGGATCTCCGTAAAGAACTCGATCGTCAAGTGATGCCCATCGCAGATCTTCTGGTTCCTATCTTTTTCGTCACAGTTGGTGCAAAAGCAGACTTAAGCGTTCTGAATCCTTTTGTCGAGGAAAATCGCGCCGGTCTAGTCATTGCAGTATTCCTGCTCGTTGTTGCCATCATCGGCAAAGTTATCACTGGCTGGGCGGTATTTGGTCAGCCGGGGATTAATCGCCTTGCCATCGGTTTCGGGATGATTCCTCGTGGTGAAGTTGGCCTTGTTTTCGCTGGAATTGGTTCGGCGAGTGGTGTACTGAGTAAGCCTTTAGAAGCTGCCATTATCGTAATGGTTATCTTCACAACTTTCTTGGCTCCGCCTCTTTTGCAGATGGTGATGAAAAAGCCTGATGACGATGCTGGTTTAGAGACAGGAGCGACTGACACGCCAGAGTTGGCAGTCAATTAGTCACGCTGAATAAACCGGTTCTTTTTTAGAGCTGTTTGTTTATCGGCGATCGCCCGAAAGAGGATCCCCCCGGCTACGCCACCCCCCTTATTAAGGGGGGCTAGGGGGGATCGAAACTAGTAACTTATTAATTTGATTTGATTCATTGCGTATTCTTTCCCACGGAGATCCATGCCACTACTTGAAGCCTGTATCTTTGCCGTCGTTTTTATCGGTTTTTTCGGCATTATTTTCAAACAAAACCTCATTATGAAAATCCTCGCGATGGACGTGATGAGTACTGGTGTCATCGCCTACTACGTTTGTGTGGCTTCCCGTGGGGGATTATTTGCACCCATCGTTGATCGCAGCGAAAAAGTAACAGTCGCCTATGCCGATCCGGTTCCCCAAGCAGTGATTTTGACGGCAATTGTGATCGGGTTCTCCATTCAGGCATTGATGTTGGTCGGGGTGATGAAGTTGGCGAAAAATAATCCGACCCTCGAAACGGACGAGATCGAACGGAGCAATACCCCATGAATACCGCCACAATTATTTGGGTAATCGTCCCGTTTTTTATCGGTTTTAGTATTTATCTGTTGCCAAAGATTGACCGCTACTTGGCATTATTGGTGGCGATTAGTTCGTTGATTTATGGCTGTATCCAAATTTTTGCCCCAGAGCCTTTAACGCTGCAACTCCTAGACAGTTTTGGGGTAAGACTGCTCGTAGATCAGATGAGCGGTTATTTCATTCTGATGAATGCGGTGGTCGTAATTGCGGCGATCGCCTACTGCTTTAATACAGGCAAAAAAGCGTTTTTTTATACGCAACTGATCATCATGCACGGCGCGGTGAATGCGGTCTTTATCTGTGCAGATCTCATTAGTTTGTATGTGGCGCTGGAAGTGATCGGTGTGGCGGCGTTTTTGCTCATCACCTATCAGCGGACGGATCGCTCAATTTGGGTGGGGCTGCGGTATTTATTCGTCAGCAATACGGCGATGCTGTTCTATCTCATCGGTGTGGGCTTGGTCTATCAGTCCAATCATTCTTTTGCGTACGAAGCTCTAGATAATGCTCCGGTAGGGGCGATCGCCCTCATTTTCCTCGGACTTTTAACGAAGGGCGGCATTTTTATATCAGGATTATGGTTGCCGTTAACCCATGCCGAATCAGATACCCCGGTTTCGGCAATGTTGTCGGGAGTAGTGGTTAAAGCAGGTGTATTTCCGTTGGTGCGGTTCGCGTTGCTCGTGCCAGAGATTGATCCCTTTGTGCGGCTATTTGGTGTGGGTACAGCACTGTTGGGCGTCGGTTATGCAGTGTTTGAAAAAGATACGAAGCGAATGTTGGCGTTTCACACAATTTCGCAATTAGGCTTTGTGTTGGCGGCTCCGGTGGTGGCGGGTTTTTATGCCCTAACCCATGGTTTTGTGAAAGCAGCTTTGTTCATGTTGGCCGGTCAATTACCCAGCCGCAACTTCAAAGAGCTAAAAAAGATGACCATTCCAACACCGATTTGGGTTGCTTTAGTGATTGCCTGTGCTTCAATTTCAGGGCTGCCATTTCTCGCAGGTTTCGGAGCAAAAATTCTAGTCATCAAAAACCTTTCACCGTGGCAGGAAATCGCCATGAATGTTGCGGCGGTGGGAACCGCAATTTCCTTTGCAAAATTCATTTTTCTTCCCCACAAAAATCAGTCAGATTTCAAATTTAAAGCAGGACTCTGGACGGCGATCGCCATCCTCCTTTCCGGTTTGATTTTAGCGAATGCTTTCTATCTCGATGCTTACAAACTGGACAATATTCCCAAAGCATTAATTACGGTGGGTGTTGGTTGGCTCGCTTACTTCTTGATTTTCCAAAGAATTGCAATCAAACTGCCACGCTTCTTTGAGAAATTTGAGCAACTGATTGGCATGATGAGTTTAGTTTTAACCGGATTATTTTGGATGGTGTTGGCATGATTGGCTATCTTGATTTTTTGCTTAGATTCGGGATTTGGTTGCTGTTAACGGCGGATTGGAGTCTGCCCAATGTGATTATCGGTGTGGCGATCGCCTTGATCCTGCCCGGTCACTATTCCATCAAGTCGAAATTACAAGATTGGGTACGGGTATTTTGTGAAATTGCAGTGGCGATTCCCGTTGCCTATATCGAAGCGATTGAAATGGTGTTTCGCCCCCACTTATACGAAACGGTGACCATGGAGCAAGTTAAACCGAATCGAACTCCAGGCTTAATTTTTCTAGACATTTTTCTGATTACTTTCACCCCGAAAACCATTGTGGTGAAATACCACGAGGACGGCTGGTATGAGGTGCATCGGGTACAACGGAGGAAACCACAATGAGTTGGATTTTGATCGCGATGATCGGGGCGTTATTAATCCCGATTTATGAAGCTTGGCAGGATGAAGATATTTGGCAAACGATGTTGGCGTTCGCGAGTATTTCTAGCAAAACATCGGTGATGATCCTCTTTGCCTCGGTGCTACGGGACGATTGGACAATTGGCGTGGTGGGGGTTTTGATCCTCTGCGTTGGTAATGCGGCTTTGATGCTATTGGCTCACATTTTACGGAGGTTAAATACGACGGCATGATTACAACGATTACCAGTGTTTTGAGCTATGGGTGCATCGGGTTAGGAGTCTTTTTCTGGTTTTGGGGCACGATTCCGCTCCTCGGCGATCGCTCGGTTTTATTTAAGCTTCATACTCTCTCAGTGTCGGACACGCTGGGGTCAATGTTGATTATGGTGGGTTTGTTGCTAAAAATCCCGAAGGAATGGCCCTTATTGGTGTTGGCGTTGTTTGCCCTCGCCGTCTGGAACACAGTTCTGGGTTACGTTCTCGCTTATTGCAGTCAGGGAGAAACGGCCAATGACTAGTGGTTATGATTTTTATACGTTGGCGATCGCCTTACTTTTACCCCTGATGGCCGGGTTATTAGTACTCCAAAAAAATCCCTACCACGCCCTTGTGATTCGCGGCATTTTGGGGGCGATCGCCGCTTTGCTTTACGCACTTTTGGGGGCAGCCGATGTCGCCCTAACAGAAGCTCTCGTCGGGACAATGCTTTCCATTACCCTCTACGCTGTCGCCGTGAGATCTTCTATGAGTATGCGCCTTGGCATTTTGACCACAAATATTGATGCGCCTGAACTCACCGAACAGCTTTTCCCTGCAGTGCGCACCTTGCTAAACCCCTATCATTTGGGACTGGAAACTTTCTCTTACACAGATCTTGACGCCCTAAAAAAAGCGCTCACAGATAAAGAAATTCAGGCGATCGCCTATCGACAACCTCTTCCAGACAGCACGCCAGAAGCATCTGTAAAAATGCTGGTACGTTTACCCCGACTCTACGAAATTTTAAAATCAGAGCAACTTTTGACTCTCGCGGATCTGAGTTATATCGAGCTAAATAGTTCAGCTCAAAATCCCCCCATTCCCCCCATTGTGGAGCCTCAATCATGAAGTGGATCTACTTAGCTTTTGGCATTGCTCTCTACCTAAAAATGCTGGTACTGCCCAACCTTGCCATGGAAGCGACTAATTTGGCGATCGCCGAAACCATCGTGGCAGAAAGTGGTGTTCCCAATGCCGTATCAGGCATCATTCTCCGCAACCGTTTATACGATACAGGCTTCGAGGTGATGGTCTTCACCCTTGCGATTATGGGCGTGAGATTTTTGCTCTCCGACGAAGAAACCACACCCACAGTCAACCAATTCACCGATTCGCCATCCATCGTCTTAGCCAGATTGGGAGCAACCATTGCGGCGTTGATTAGTATCGAGCTGGCTATTCGTGGTCATCTCAGCCCCGGTGGTGGATTCGCCGCAGGAGTGGCTGGCGGCACGGCGATCGGCTTGGTGGCAATCACGTCTTCTTCGAAGTGGATGGATGAGATTTACCAGCGTTGGAATGCCGCCATTTTAGAAAAAGTATCAGTACTCATTTTCTTTGTGCTCGCGGTGTTGTCCTTGATCGGTTTGGAGTTACCCCACGGCGAAATGGGGGCGCTGTTTAGTGGAGGCTGGATTACAGTGCTCAATATCCTTGTGGCGATTAAGGTTGCGCTGGGTTCATGGGCGGCGATTCTCTTATTTATTCGTCACCGGGGTCTGCTTTAGGGTTTAAGCGCAGGTATTGCCTTGGTCACAATAACGCCAGCGCCAATTGTTCTGATGATCGCCTTATTGATTTAAATAATTCGGATGTACCATAGAGATATTGGTACAACAAGGATCGCCACAGTGTTTGAGAGTTATCTAAAAGAACTGATTGCCGCCGTCCAGCAGGGGAATGCTACAGAACACACCCATCGCCCGGCGCTACAAAAATTGCTTAAGGCTTTTGATGAAAATTTGACTGTGGTGAATGAGCCAAAGCGGATTGATTGTGGTGCGCCAGATTTTTTGATTCAGCAGGGTTATCAAGAGATTGGTCACATTGAAGCAAAAGATGTCGGCAAGTCCCTCAAGCGGGAAGAAAGATCAAAGCAGATGAAGCGCTATTTGGCGGCTTTAGGGAATCTGATTTTGACGGATTATTTAGAGTTTCGCTGGTATGTAGACGGTAATTTACAGGCAGAAGGTCGGCTTGGGAAGATCAGAAATGGGACGTTTCAGGCAGATCTAGAAGGGCAGCAGCAAGTAGAGATGATACTTAAGAGTTTTTTGGCGACGCAAGCTCCACAGGCAAAAAGCCCGAAAGATTTAGCGCAACGGATGGCAGGTTTGGGGCAGTTGATCCGGGAGGCGATCGCCATCAAACTCGGCAAGGCAAAAGATGGGCTGTTATTTGATCAATATCAATCTTTTCAGCAGGTTTTAATTCGGGATTTAACGAAGGCAGATTTTGCGGATATGTATGCCCAAACGATTTGTTATGGGTTATTTGCCGCACGGTGTAATACGAACTCGCCTCAGGACTTTTCGCGGAAAACGGCGGCTTATGCGCTACCGAAAACGAATCCTTTTTTACGGGATATTTTTGACAAGATTGCGGGGATTGATCTAGATGAAAGTATTGCTTGGGCGGTGGATATTCTCGCAAATATTCTCAAGCTTACGGATATGGTGGCAATTCTAGAAGACTTTGGGAAGCGCACAAGGCGAGAAGATCCGGTTGTGCATTTTTATGAAACGTTTCTCGCGGAATATGATCCCAAAATGCGGCGATCGCGGGGAGTATATTACACGCCGGAGCCAGTGGTTTCTTATATTGTGCGGAGTGTGGATTATATTCTCAAGGAAAAGTTTGGGATTAAGGATGGTTTAGCGAGTAAGCAAAAAGTAAAAATTCCAGACCCAAAAAATCCAAAAGAAGAGATTGAGTCTCATCAGGTTTTAATTCTTGATCCGGCTGTGGGAACGGGTACGTTTTTGCATGGGGTGATTGATCATATTTACGAGTCTTCTTTTAAGAATAAAAAAGGGATGTGGTCAAGTTATGTAGGGAAACATCTTTTACCGCGTTTGTTTGGGTTTGAGTTGTTAATGGCTCCCTATACGGTGGCTCATATGAAATTGGGTTTGCAGTTACAGGAATTAGGTTATGAGTTTGATTCGGATGAACGGTTAAAGATTTTTCTTACAAATACGTTACAGGATGCGATTCAACTTGAGGATCAATTGATTGGGTTTGCTTCTCGGATTAAAGCGGAATCGGAACAGGCAAAAGAAATTAAGCAGCAAGATCCGGTCATGGTAATTCTTGGCAATCCACCCTATTCGGGTCATTCTTCTAATAAAGGTGATTGGATCACTAATTTACTGCATGGTAAAGATACGCTGTTTAATGTTTCTAAGGAAAGCTATTTTGAGGTTGATGGAGCAAAGTTAAATGAAAGAAATCCAAAATGGCTAAATGATGATTATGTAAAATTCATTCGGTTTGCTCAGTGGCGAATTGAAAAAACAGGTTATGGTGTGGTTGCTTTTGTCACGAATCATAGTTATCTGGATAACCCTACGTTTCGGGGGATGCGTCAGAGCTTGATGAATACTTTTGATGAAATTTATGTTTTAGATCTACACGGCAATACTAAAAAGAAAGAAGTTTCACCAGATGGGACTCCCGATCAAAATATCTTTGATATTCAACAAGGTGTAGCAGTTTGTCTTTTGATTAAATCGAGAGAAACCAAGAAAAACAATTCAAAAATATACCATCAGGAAATTTGGGGGCAACGTGAAATCAAAAAAAATCATCAGATCATAAGTGGAAAATATCAATGGCTGAACGAATACCAATTAAAGAATACTAAGTGGTCATCAATTAAACCGAGGTCTCCTTTTTATCTATTCAAGCCGCAAAATGAACTTCTAATTAATGAATATGATAAATATTGGGAGGCAATTAAAATTTTTCCCATAAATGTTTTAGGTTTTCAAACTCATAGGGACGATTTTGCTCTTGATTTTAATGATGAAGCATTAAGATTGAGAATCAATGAATTACGTAAATATAATCTTTCAGATGAAGAGATTATAGAAAAATATTCACTAGGAAATTATGATGTTGGCAAAGTAAGAACTTCTATCCGAAATATGCAAGATTTCAATACAGACTTTACACAATGTTTATATCGTCCTTTTGATAAAAAAATTGGCTACTACAACAATATGGTGATGGATAGACCAAGAAAAGAAATTATCAAGCATATTCTCAATCAAAATAATCTATCTCTTTTACTCATCAGACAGATGCAGGATGCAGTACCTTACTCTCATGTATTAACTTCAAATTTGCCGACTATCGACAGGGTATTCACCTGTTCAAGAGGTGCAGCTACTTTATTTCCATTATATTCTTATCGTTCAATACAAAATAAAATTCAACCTAAGTTATTTGCAATAGAAGATAGAGATCCTAATCTTAGTCAAGATTTTATTAATCAATTTCAAAATAAATTAAATCTAAAATTTGTTCTAGATGGTAGAGGTGATCAAAAGAAAACCTTCGCACCAGAAGATATTTTTAACTATATTTATGCCGTTTTCCATTGCCCCACCTATCGCACCCGTTACGCCGAATTCTTGAAAATAGACTTTCCTCGCGTTCCCCTCACCAGCAATAAAAAACTCTTCTGGCAACTTGCAAATCTTGGCGATGAACTCGTACAAATTCACCTGATGAATCGTCAACTTGAGACAATTACAGGCTTCCCCATTGAAGGCGATAACATTATAGAAAAAATTCGCTATACCGAACCCACGAATGATCAAAACGGTAGAGTTTATATCAACAAAACCCAATATATCGATAACCTTCCCCCAGAAATTTACAACTTCCAGATTGGCGGCTATCAAGTCTGCAATAAATGGCTAAAAGACCGTAAAAATAGAGAATTTACCGATGACGATTTCGAGCATTATTCCCAAATTGTTGTCATTCTCAAATGTACCATGAAGCTAATGAAAACTATTGATCAAGTCATCGAAAAATCTGGCGGCTTCCCAATCCAATAAAACTCGAAACATCTTCATTTCTTATGGTGAAAGCTATGAATAAAATCCAAATTAATCCCGATATCTGTAACGGAAAACCTATAATTTCTGGTACGAGAATTACCGTGCAAACCATCATGGAATTCCTTGGCGCAGGCGACTCTATCATCGAGATCTTAGAAGAATATCCCCGTTTAACCGAAGAAGACATTTACGCCTGTATTCAGTTCGCCACCAAACTTATGGCTCGTAACTACCGCATCAGAGAAATCGCATGAATGGCTTTTTGTTCGATGAGAACTTACCCACGAATCTGATCATTCAATCATCCTTGCCAGTTCACCATGTTTCTGATTTAGGTCAAAGCCCAACAGATACTCAAATTTGGGAATATGCAAAAGCCAATAATATTAGTGATTGTCACCAAAGATGCGGACTTTTCAGAAAGATTAATGGTGGATTCGTCTCCCGCAAAAGTTGTTCATTTACGCTTTGGTAATATGCGTAGAAAAGAGTTTCATCAGTTCCTCGCGCGAGTTTGGTCAGATATTGAAGATTTAATTACCGAACATCAATTGATTAATGTCTTTATAGACCGCATCGAAGCAATCAAGTAAACACTCTCACTTTTCCCAATCCTAAAAAACAACTTTTTTATAGAGATCAGGTAAAGAAATTTCTAAATTGAAAGACTCCAACATCACCATTGAATCATGAATCTCAAATTCAGTGATTAGCCATTGATTTGAGTTGAGACGACGATACAATTCCACTTTTTGATTCGTTTGGGGCAGAATTAGATATTCCTTTAAAGTTGGTAGCGTTTTATAAAGATCGAACTTTGCTTTTTTGTCATATCTAGCCGTAGAAGGAGAAAGCACCTCAGCAATAAAGCAAGGATTCGTTAGCTCCATACGATTGTCTTCAGCAAAAACTGAAGGGATTGGGGCAACTACAAGATCTGGATAAACATAACTTTCTATTGCTTGAAGCCAGACGCGCATATCGCTGGCATAGATATCAAAGCGGTCATTTATGTTAAATACGAGGAGAGCATTGAGTTGGCTGTTTAACAGGTTATGATTTGCGGATGCCCCTGCCATCGGAAATAGCTCTCCTTCGATAAGTTCTGTCTTTTCTTCGGCTTGATTTTCTTGTTCTAAATATTCGGCAGGCGTGATTTTTTTCTCGGTAGCAATAACCATCGCACAAATCTCCTAAGCCAGTTAATTTTAGTGTAGCGGATTTAATTCAGTCGTAAAATTTTGCCGGGATATTGTTGCCCAATTACATTTAATGACCTTTGTCTAAAAGCGATCGCCCCTCAGATTTTTACAACAGGCGATCGCCAAATTATTTTAAAATCACCTTTTCTCTTTCCCCGCAATCACGTAGGGTGGGCGATCGCCCACAAAATCAATCGACAAATGCCACAATACCGTCGTTATTACCAATTAGGCAGTTGCGTATTCCTGAGCATTGTTACCCACCAAAGACGGCCAATTTTCAAACAAACAGAAAACATCCAAAAATTACGCCTTGCCACAGCACAAATGAAAGCCGAAATGCCCGTTGATATTGTGGCAGCAGCAATCCTACCGGATCATCTCCATTTCCTTTGGTAACTTCCCGAAAACGATTGGGATTATTCAAAGCGAGTAGGACGAATGAAAGTCTTATTCTCAAAATCTATGGGAGATGTTGGTTATGAAGCAGAATATTTATCCCATTCAAGAATGAAACATCGGGAAAAAGGGATTTGGCAGCGACGTTTTTGGGAAAGTACGGTTCGGGATGCAGCGGAGCTAGAGGCGTATGCAAATTACATTCATTTCAATCCTGTGAAGCATGGTTATGTGTCCTGTCCGCATCATTGGCAATATTCAAGCTTCCATAGTTGGGTACTGTCGGGAAAATTAACGCATGATTGGGGTTGTTCTTGTGGTGGGTCATTAATGGCAACACAAAATTGGTGAATTGTGGGCAGTAAATTGTGGGCGATGCCCACCCTACGGAAGCATTTTTTCAAATGCTTTTAATGATTGGCTTACGCTAATATTGCTGCTTTGACTCGGAATATATGTGCCGTTAATTGAATATTGTGGAGCTGCAAATTATTGGCTTGGGACAGGAGAATTGTTGAGCTGAGGTAAGTCTGGATTTTCTTGATCTACGCTAATCGATTGCACTTCTTCAATCGGACTGACTCGGAAAATAACTCGGAAATCTTCTTGTGTGCGTTTTTGCAAAAACTCTTCTACTAGCAGAGCTTGTTTTGGCGTAATTTTCTTTTGCGCTTGCAAATTAACGTAAATAATGGCTGGTGAATTTGTCCAATCTATCCGAATTCTGACGTTGGCTACGTCTTCGCTGAGGGTTGTTGTGTTTTTTAGCTGGGTGACAATTTCTTCTTGTAATTTGAGTTGGTTGACGAGTTCTACAAATCTTGCGCCTAATGGAACTAATAAAATAGCTGTTAGGGCGATCGTCCAGCCGAGAGCGTGGTTGATTTCTGCGTAACCCGCAATGATATAGACCACCATGCAAGCAAGGGTAATACCGAGTAGGTTGGTGAGATATAACAAAAATGCGCCTTTAGCGAAACCCATAAAGCCCTGTGATAGGGACAAGCCGACAACGCATAATGGCGGCATCAAGGCTACGGCGATCGCCGTCCCTGCTAGCGCATCACTAATGCCGCGTCGCACCTTGGCAAAACCACTAATACTACCGGCTGCGACTGCGATGCCGAGGTCGAGCAAATTCGGTTGAGTCCGAGCGATTAATTCTGAGCCAAAATCAGGAATGCCAACAATGACGCCGATCAGCCAAGATAAGCCAAGCGAGAGTAGGGTTGCGCCTGTAATGGAATAGAGCGATCGCCAAAATAAATTCAGTTCACCTTCTAGTGCAGCAAAAGCAAGACCCCGCAACGGCAACATTAGCGGCGCGACCAACATTGCACCGATAACGACCGCTGTACTGTTACTAATCAAACCAAAGGTGGCAATGACGCAAGA
The DNA here is from genome assembly GCA_049644465.1 of Limnothrix sp. Lineage (GTDB taxonomy): Bacteria > Cyanobacteriota > Cyanobacteriia > Cyanobacteriales > MRBY01 > MRBY01. Next base: position 16,883 of record JBARRZ010000006.1, on the reverse strand, counting down.
GCTGACCGTGAGCATAATGAAATTGAGCCGCCAGCTCGCTTCAATCAGCAACTGTCGATATAAACGGCGTGTTTTTTTGCTCGTGACCGGACGCGGAATAAACCACTGCACCAAATGAATAAACCACAACCACCATTCGATTGTTGCACCACGACTGTTGGAATTACGGCGCAGCGAGCGAGGATACCACATAGATTTAAGGACAATCCTGATGAAAGGGGTGATTGTAATTTTAGGTTCTTTCTTCCATTTTCTTTACGAAACAAAGAAGACCCGAAGTTTGCTCAGGATTTCTCAGCCGAAAATTTAGCAGTAATGGTAAGAAGTCACACTAAATCTATCAGCGAATTTGAAAAATTAGATCTGTCTTATTGAAGAAGATTTCTTTAGCTACCTTGTTTGCTAGGCGAATGTGGGGAAGTGAAAACTGATGGTGGTTAATCGTTTGACTCTGTGAATTCTGTTACTTTCTTACGCTAAATTTTTGTCAGATAACTGCTACTTTGAGCCAAGGTTTTTTGATGAAAAATGTGATGTTTGTGTGCCGTCGTAATTCTTGCCGTTCTCAGATGGCGGAGGGTTTTGCGCGTCAGTTGGCACAGGGAAAGGTGGCGATCGCCAGCTCTGGTTTAGTCGCCTCACGGGTTCACCCGACCGCGATCGCCGTAATGGCCGATGTTGGTATTGATCTCACTACGCAAACGTCTGATTGCCTCAGTGATTTTGACCCAGAGAGGTTTGATATTGTGGTTTCGATGTGTGGCTGTGGCGTAAATTTACCGGAGGCGTGGCTAACGCGCGCGCAGTTCGCTGACTGGGATTTACCGGATCCTGATGGTCAACCGCTTGCTGTTTTTCACGAGGTGCGAGATGAGATTCAACGGCGCGTCGAGGCTTTAATCAACGAGAGTTCGGACTAAGGATTTAGAGCAAGGGAGAAAGAGGACGCGGAGACACGGGGACGCGGAGAAATTGAGATAAAGAGAAATGCAGACAAAAAGAATAGGGTGAAACTAATATTTTTTCAGTTTAAATCTCTGTTCAAAACAAAATCTTCTCGTCACCCGCTCTCCCGCTCTCCCCCTCTCTGCGTCACTCTTTCAAGTTTTACTGATTTTAAACTTAGGCTAATTACAACATGAAGGATTGCTCAGCGGACACCTTTTTGCCAGCGGGCGATCGCCGCCGTTGCTGATTTGTAGGACGGACTATCGCTAGGGACTAATTTGGCCGTCTGGACAGCGAGTTTGAAGTTACCCCGTGCCGCCCGAGAATTTGCAAGCAGATAAATAGTTCGGCTCCACTGATCCCGCAGGCCACGCGCTTCCGCAAAAATAGGCTCGCTGGGTTTGATCGTCTTCAGCAGAACGATGCCTTTGCTGTAGGAAGACGCTTGGTTCGGAATAATCAAGCCCTTGGCGTTGGTAATAACCTGTCGATTTTTCTGGGCAACCGAGAGTTGCGACTGCCACTTACCAATCGAATTTTGCGCAATGCCATGCACCTGTGGCACATCGGGCGGCACTAACCGAGCGGCGGCGATCGCCCCACTGAGATCCCCTTTAATCGCTCGCGCTTCAGCAATGTCGAGAATGACCCGACTCCAACGATTAATCTGAGTCCGAGCTTCGTTATACAGCGGTGTCCCCGGCTTCACTGAACGAGCGGCGGCGATCGCCTGATTAAAACTAGACGCTTGGCTAGAACGCAGCACCAAATTCGCTTCCGTTAAAATGCTCTCATTTTGCGTTTGCGTCTGCTGACCGTTCGTTTGTAACGTACTAGCTGGCGGTTTTGCCGTTGGATTTGGCGTCTTTACCGCGGTAGAAACTGTCTGACCTCCCGTTGCTGGCGGCTTGCTTTCCCCATTAGTAGTACTTGGTGTTGTTGTGCCACTAGCTGGAGTCGTTGGTGATTGGGCTTGGCCATCAACTGTTGCTGTGCCGTCTGGGTTGTTTTCACCAGTGGTTTCGCTGCTCTCGCCCCCCCCATTTTCAGTAACGCTAGGGTCACTCGGTAATGCTGGATCTTTATTATCTAAATCAGTGACAATCGGCTCTGTAACGACCGGTTCAGGTGAATCTCCAAAAATTTTCCACGCCAAACCGCCCAACAACAACAGCAACAACAAAGCCAACCATTGCCAACCGGCTAAATACCAAGGCTGTTTGCGCTGACGAGTAGCTTTGTCTGAATTACTGGGCAGAATAGCTGGCTCAGTGGGGTCAGGTTCTTGCTCATCGTCAAACAGATCATCTTCACCGTCGAGAGGCCCAGCGACAAATGGTTTTAGCGGCTCATCACTATCTGTTTCCAAATCACCGTAAATGCCTGAGTTAGCCGGGACATTAACCTTTGCAGGGGTTTCTGGAGTGTCTAAGTCATCTGTGCCAGTGCCCATATAAATATGACTTGATTTGCCATGGCCATTGCTCAAAGAGGGCAGTTGTGCACTGGTTTGTTTTTGGGTCGTCGTCAAGCTAGCACCCAAGGGCACGGTCGTTTTCCAGTCAATTCTGGTGCTATTGCCGGACGGTAAAATCAATTCTCGGTGGGCGGCCAAGGAAGGAATCACCATAATCGGTGTTTGGAGTGGTCGCCAATGGTGTTCGCTTAATTCTTGGAGGCGATCGCCCAGATAGTTATCCAGCAAATCCAGCGTGATATCACTGCGATAATAACGAAGCGCTTCTAATACCGATGCCGTAAACATCCCGTGACTTAAGGCCGATGTTTCGTGGGAAAACTCATCCGGTCGGCAGGACAGCACTGTGGCGATGCCCATTTGCCCAGCTAGCTCTAGGGTGTGCTCACCGACTTCCCCATTACCCAGTACTGCGCCTGAGCGATTCATATCAAACAGGGCAATGATTTTGCCTGCCCCTTGGGCGCGGAGGGCTGTAAAAATGTCACGAACTGCAATGCCAGTACCGACTGGATCGTCTAAGCGGCCATCGACAGGTAATAAATAATCTTCGCCATTGTGCTGAATGCCATAACCACTAAAGGCAAACCACAGCACAGAAGATCCGGCGGATGATGTGGCGGAGGCTGGATAAAATCCTCGGCGCAACCATGCCACAAGATTTTTTTTCGTGGGATAGGTGTCTTGCTCGTTAATCCACGGCGAATTATTCGTAAAGGCAAGTGTTTGCTTGGGATGGACTCGCGCCTCGTTACAGAAAAAGTTCTGCAAGCCTTGGATATCTTCTTGCGCGTAGCTTAAGGGCTGTAGGTGCTGATAATGATCAATGCCAATCCCGATGAAGTTGTAGTTTGTCATTTTTGTTGCAAATCCTGAGCCGATTTATCTATCCCCGGTTGACGGTAAGTATAGCAAGCTCTTTTCACTCCGCTGCATTGCTGGCAACTAAGTTTACGGGATTTTTTGGCTGCGTCAGGCGATCGCCCGAATTTGATGAGAAAAAATGGTTGTGGTGTGTTGATTTTGCGAGGGGGGTTACTTTTTCTAGACAGAGACTGTAGAATGAGAATTCTGTAAAAAATCGTACCCGAAGTGCTATGGCTGCTCCTAAGAAGAAAACATCCAAATCAAAGCGTGACATGCGTCGTGCCACCTGGAATCGTAAAGCCGCCCTTGCAGCGCAAAAAGCCCTTTCCCAAGGCAAGTCTGTGCTGACTGGTCGTTCTTCGTTTGTTTATCCTTCTCCTGAAGAAGAAGACGAAGACTAAAAATATATTTTTAAAATATAGAAATTATCTAACTTATTTTTATACAAATCAATATCGGCGATCGCAGAAGTAGGCAGTGCAAAAAATGTCTACTTTTTTTATGGCTCATTTTTGGTGGTTAATGATTTGCCACTACTAAATTGAGGGCGATCGCCGATATTGATTTTTAAATTGCTATTTATTTCCTAGCCAATTTTGGCGAAGCTATCAATATTCGTCGTTTCCATATCTTTACAAGTGCGTTTAATTAAGCCAGTCAAAACTTTGCCGGGGCCAATTTCGACGGCTGTTGCGACTTCAAGATCATTGAGTGTATTCATAATTTCTAGCCAGCGCACTGAACCTGTCATCTGTTGTTGTAAGCGTTCTTTGAGAGCAGCGGCTTTGGTTTCGGGCTGAGGATCAACGTTGGATAATACGGGAATGGTTGCGTCGGCAAATTCTACGGCGGCGAGCACATCTTGAAATTGGGCGGAGGCTTCGGCCATAAACGGAGAATGGAATGCGCCGGAAACATTGAGGGCGATCGCCCGTTTCGCTTTAACCGTATTGGTTACCTCATCCACTGCTTCGGGTGTACCGGAAATGACGACTTGCTGCTCGCTATTATCGTTAGCTAGCGTAACCCCGTCCGTCGCTGCAATTTTCTGGATCAACTCATCACGGTCAAATTTCATCATGGCCGCCATTTTGCCACCAGAAGCTTGATCCATGAGTTGCGATCGCCTCTGTACCAGCTTTAAACCCGCTGCAAAATCATAAACTCCTGCCGCATAGAGAGCCACATATTCACCAAGACTATGGCCTGCGACAAAATCCACTTCCCCAGCTTGTTCACGATACAGATCGCACAAAATCGCTTCAAAGACGTAGAGACACGGTTGGGTATATAAAGTGCGGGATAATTCAGTTTCATCACACTGGCACTTATCTAAAACAGACCAACCTAAAATGCTTTCCGCCTCTGCAAACTTTGCTTTTGCAATAGGATGATCTGCCAAATCTGCTCCCATGCCTACAGCTTGAGACCCTTGTCCCGGAAAGACCCACGCGATTTTACCCATTACGAACTCTCTAGTGCTCTCTGCTACAAAATTGTCATGCTCGATTATACGGGACTGCCTACCCTCACAAAAAAAGGAGGCGATCGCCTCCCTAATAAATATTTATTTTCTATGCCTTTTTAAAGTGAATTTTTAAGCAGCCGTAGCGACTTCTTTCTCGGTCTGCGTTGCCGCCAATTCAGGATTCAGGCGAATAAATTCAGCCAGTTGACCTTCGATCTGATTTTTCACAATTTCACGATACTCAAGGAAATGCTCACTATGGGCACAGAGCGTCAAATAATGCTCCCAAACACCGGGATTTTGACGCATAATGCTGAACAAATGATGCCAAAATTTCCAGCGTGTATCGCGCTTAATGCCCTGTCGCCACACCACAATTGCCAAAGCTTTCAAATCAATCAAAGTCGGCAACTTGGCTGGAGGATGCGCTTTCGGTGCGCCCAGTTTTAAAAAGCATTTATAGTTGCGGTCGAGATATTGATGCGGATCATAGAGTTGCCAAAAGGCGTTAACGTACTCGCTGGCGATATCCTCAATGGGGCGCGTCGGCTCAAAATTCATCAGAGTTGTTTGGTTAATGTTGCCATCTTTGCCTTCGCGTAAACGGCCCTCTTTTTCTAAACGATGCCACAACGCCGTATTCGGTAATGCCTGAAGCATCGCAAAAGTCGTCGTCGGAATCCCGACTAATTCTGCAAATCTGACAATGCGATCGCCTGCCCCTTTCTTCTCACCATCAAAACCAATAATAAAACCAGCCATCGGGCGCAGACCAATGCGAATAATCTTATCCACCGCGTCCGCCAGAGAACTACGCGTATTTTGAAACTTTTTCGTCATCGCTAGACTTTCTTCATCCGGCGTTTCGATCCCAAGGAAAACCGCATCAAAATAACATTCCACCATCAACTCCATCATTTCCTCATCCTCAGCGAGGTCAACCGAAGCCTCTGTATTAAAGCGGAAAGGATATTCATGCTCCTGCTGCCAAGTTCTCAACGCTTTCAGTAACAATTTGACATTCCGTTTATTGCCGATGAAATTGTCATCCACCATAAAGACACTACGCCGCCAACCCAGTTCGTAGAGATAATCCAATTCCTTCAAAAGCTGTTCTGGATCCTTGGTGCGGGGCTTACGACCATAAAGGACAATAATGTCGCAAAATTCACACTGGAAAGGACAACCCCGCGAGAACTGTACCGACATCGAATCGTATTGATCCATCTCTAGGAGGTCAAAGCGCGGCACTGGCGTACTGGTAACATCAGGCTTGCCTTCTGCGCGGAAGACACCGGAGGTTGCACCATTTTGGACGGCCTCCACAAACATTGGCAGGGTGATTTCGCCTTCATCAAGGATCAAGAAATCGGCATTTACCGCTTCGATTTCGTGGGGGACAGAGGTTGGATAGGGGCCACCGACAGCAACTAATTTATTTCGTCTCTTTGCTTCTCTAATCTGATCTAATAAATCTTCTTTTTGGACAATCATCGCGGAGCACATGACGAGATCTGCCCATTCCCATTCTGCTTCTGTAACGGTGCGAATGTTGCGGTCTACGAGTTTGAATTCCCATTCTTGGGGCAAGATGGCCGCGACGGTAACTAAGCCGAGGGGCGGCAGCAAGACCTTTCTGTCCACGAGTTCGAGGATCTTTTCATAAGACCAGAATGTGGGAGGAAATACTGGGTATATCAGCAGAACGCGCATCTTGTTTCTCGCTTTGGGTAACGGATTGTAACTTATCTTGTTTGGTTGTAGCACGGATGTCAAAGTTGTTGGGCCTTTTTGATAAGTATTTTGACTTACTGATAAGGGAATTTAATCGGCGATCGCCGTCACCTTTATTTTTGAAATTTCTCGTTGGATTGCTCACTTTGTTATTCGTGTGTCGCAAAATTGCATCGTGCAAGAAAAAATAATCGCAGCAAATCAAAAGGATTCAAGGCATCATATTAAAGACGATCTAATTCCGAGTTGAGAAGACAACAATGAGTCTAACTATTCACGTTCCGAGTATTGCCTGTGGAGCCTGCGCTAATACCATCACTAAAGCAATCGAATCACAACAAAAAGATGCTGAAGTTACGGTTGATGTCGCAACAAAAATTGTGACGGTAGAAACGGAAGCTTCAGCCGCAACAATCAAGTCAATCATCGTCGATGCGGGCCACACCCCTACGTAAAACTGATGGATACTTCTGTGCCTTGGCGGTTGAAAGTTAGAAACTATTTTGATGATGTTGAGAGTGTTGCAGGACGCAGCCTTAATATCGGGTTATGTTTGCTGATTTTTATCTCGTCAGGGATTTTTGTTGCCCAAACGTATGAGCTAAACCCGGTTGTTTCTGATGTTCTGTCCTATGCTGATTACGGCATTCTGGCTTTATTCGCGATTGAATATTGCATTCGTCTGTTTTGCGCAGAGAAACCTTTACAGTTCTTTTTTAGTGTTTTTGGGCTAATTGATCTGCTGGCGATCGCCCCGTTATTTTTCGGTTTATTAGACATTCGTGTCTTTCGGATTTTTCGATGGCTACGAATCTTACGGCTGATTCGCTTTTTTAAATTAGAAATTTCAATCTTTAATATCAAAGGCGAAGATACAATCATTCTCAGCCGCATTGTGCTGATTCTCTTCACCATCATCTTTATTTATTCTGGCCTGATTTACCAAGTAGAGCACAGTGTCAATCCAGCAGTTTTTCACGACTTTTTAGATGCGCTTTATTTCGCCGTAGTGACCATGACAACTGTCGGCTTTGGCGACCAAACACCGATTTCTTCCGCCGGAAAAATAGTCACGTTGATGATGATTTTGACCGGGATTGCCGTCATTCCTTGGCAATTGGGCGACCTTGTTCGGCAATTTATCAAAACAACAGCCAAAGAAGAAATCGACTGTACTCAATGTGGCCTTTCTTTTCACGAGCAAGATGCCAAATTTTGCAAACGCTGCGGCACGCTACTTCCGTAAACTTTCGAAAGTTATTGTTCAGCCACATTCCTCAACAAAACATCATCAAAAGATTGTCGAGACAAAAACATATTCCTATGATGAACGTTACGCTTTTTAGACCTGAAAAATAAAAATATGTCCATTCCCTTCACTTTAAATCTGATTCAAGGCTCCGTTGCGTTTCGCTTCACACCAGAAGCCGCCAACGCCCTCAAAGCCGACATTGCCGTACTCATGGAAAGTATGAAGGCGATCGCCGGTAATGCGAACAGCGGTAGCAGACCCGAACAAAAACAATCCATGGAATACCAGCACACAGGCGATGTATTCCTCGAAATCTTTTGCAACCCCAACATCTATCCCAGCCCCTTCGCCGCAAAAGTCCTCGTTACCCTCCGAGACGATCGCATCCGCCTCACCAGCGAAGCCGAACTCCCTCGACTCATGGAAGATCTTGATAATTACCTCGCCCAGACATAACTCAACCTAAAGACAAAGGTAATCGCCGACAGTTTGCGCTAGGCTAGCCCTATTAATAAGGAAATGTAGTTTATTCCGTCCCCTTCATTTCCCCATGCAACAAAAGGGATTAACGCCATGAGCACTTCCACCAATTTTTTTGACATAGTCCAAAAAGGATTTCACGTTACCGTCGGCGCTGCCGCAAGCCTAGTCGAGACAATCCAAGATCCCCTCAAAAGAGACGTTACTATCTCAGAATTCCGCACAGAGCTGCAAACTCGAACCACAGAATGGTCAGCAAAAGGCGAAATGACTGAACAAGAAGCCCGCAAATTTTTAGAAAAAGTTTTCCAGCAAGACAAAGTGAACAACCCCGGTAGCCAAGAAGTCACTACCACCGTCACTGAAGTTAAAAATGCTGATGTTGAACTAGAGATCAAAGCCCTAACCGATCAAATCGTACTTTTGAAAGCAGAACTTGCCGCATTACGTCAAAGCGATTCTCAAGACTCTAACTAAAACTTCAATAAGACAATCTGTACAAAACAGGCCGGTCTTTTCATTCGAAAGTACTAGCCAATGTTTCACAAAGTGGGGAAGCGAAAATCAATCGTTTTCCCATTTTTCTGAGCTAATCAAATCACCAATGCAATCTCTCAGTAAAAAACCGCACCGCTCTAATTCAAATTCAATACAAAGCCATTCACGAGGTGGAATAAATTCGCAAAGATTATAAATAGATTGATTGCGACTAACTTGATTTTGCTCCACAAGCTGTTTCACTTCGTCTCGGATTTGCCCAAGGGAAAAGAAAAAAGGTGAAGGCAAAGTAAATGTCGATTGGGTCATAATAATTTCCATAAAATAGGGCTGTCTGTAATGTCTTCGTATAGTTTAGGCAGTCACTACTAAACAGTTGCCTAAGCCTTCTACCATCAATCTAACAATTAAAATTTTCCTTGGTTTCTTTCTTAAGAAAGAATTCGGTTACAAATCTTTATTTGAAATTGGTTTTCTGACGATGTTTTGTTGACTTAAAAAATGTTGTTGAGCATTAAAGAAACTGGCTTGATAAATATAATAAAACCTTGGATAAAACAAAGACTCAATGCTGATTCAACATAAAGCCTTTGGAGAGATTGATTGTCTGATTAAAGCAGTCTATCGCAATTTCTTTTTCGCATAACTTCGTGTATTCTATGTGTGCATTTTGCCAAATCGAAATAGGCATCAACGATAGATCAGGTGGAGTCTGTTTTGCTTCAGTCGTTAGTCCAGCATTGGGCTGGGTTCAAATCTGCGACATGATCTCGCAATAGGAAGCCATGCTTTTCAAGCTCACATTCGACATCGACCCACTCGCGTGCAGGAATGAACTGGCACAGTACATAAATGGGTTGGTTGCAGTTAATTGTTCCAGACTCGATCAACTGGTGAGCTTCATCTTTGAGCATCTCGATAGTGAACGAACCTCGAGATTTTAAGGCATCGGATTGAGGTGCAGCTGTAATAGTCATTCTTTGTCTACCTCTTGTGTGGATGAAGGGATATACCAACAACATATTAGGAGAAAAAGTTCAACCTCGCCACCGAAATAATGCTGTATATTTTACTACGTAATAAAAATTTTGTTTAAAGATATCTTAAGGATTGTAGCTAGATATCAAAAAGAGCCGTATTGAATGTATCGTGATTTGCTTTTTCTCTGGCTGAACTAAGTAAACTCACTGGATTCTAGCGACTGTGGTGATTGTGGCGACCAGAGTGTTTGGCAGAGTTTGTACTGAGCGATCGCCATTTGACCGTAAGTGGAATAACAAGAGACTGTGACATAATTCTTTACGGTATCTTTAAAGTAGTACGGGGATCCGTAGAAGCAAATACCAACTATTTGTGTTCGTTCGGCAATGAATTTTAAGGTTTCTGCGGGATCGATGATTGCGCCAGCGAAGGGGTTTCCTCTGACAAAAAATTGTACTAGTGTCGGCTGCTGTTGCAACTGAAGGGCTTTGACTTGATTGTGTTCGAGAAGTAGGGGTTGGTAGCCGTGGCGCTGGGGAATGGCGATCGCCGGACTGTTCAGTTTGAGAAAGTCACTTTTGAGGAGTGAGTCTACTACGATTAAATTTTGGGCGGTGGGTTGATCGAAGCTTGGTAGGAATGAACGCTCATTACTATGGCGTGTTGAGGCGGTGAGAATTTGTTGGACGGTCTTTTTTGTTTTGTTCGGCTCGATAGACTTGGGAAAATTCGCTGTCGGTGTTGTCTGGCATTTTTGTTTGGCTTGGAAGATGCGAGTCACGGATTCACGTAATCGGGCTTCATTCAAACGACCCGTTTTGATTGCGGTTTCAATGGCGGCGATCGCCAGTTCGACATCGGGGGGCATGAGCAAAATATCGGCTCCGGCTTCGATGGCCTGCACTGCAACTTCGGCGGGTTCAGCAAAAGTCGTTACGCCGCCCATCATGAGAGCATCGGTGACGATTAAGCCTTGAAAATTCAAAGTCTCTCGCAACTGCCCAGTCAAAATATTTTTCGATAATGTGGCTGGCTGTTTGTCATCCCATGCCGGAATCATCAAATGAGCGGTCATCACTGTATCTACGTCGGTGGCGATCGCCGCTTGAAAAGGTGGAATTTCGATCTGATTTAAACGCTCAATCGGTTGATCAATAGTCGGCAAATCAACGTGAGAATCGGCGGCAGTATCGCCATGGCCGGGAAAATGTTTTGCAGTCGTTAGGGCTGGATATTGCTGTGCGCCCCGAATAAAGGCTGTTCCAAGGGCGGCTACTTGCTCCGGTGTTTCGCCAAATGCCCGCACATTAATTACTGGATTTTTAGGATTATTATTAACGTCCATCACCGGAGCGAGCACCCAGTTAATGCCAATTCCTAAGGCTTCTTTTGCGGTAATTGCGCCCATTTCTTCTGCGAGGGCGATCGCCAACTTTTCATCCTTTCGCCAAATTTCACCCAAGGCCATCGGCGGTGGAAACCATGTTGCCCCAGAAAATCTTTGCCCGACACCCTCTTCGATATCTGCTGCAATTAATAAGGGAATCTCAGCCCAACTTTGCAATTGCGCGGTTTTAAGAGAAATCTCAGCGGCACTTCCACCAAGCAAAATCACGCCACCAATGGCATCATCTCGCAGCCAACGTTGCAATGTTTGTTGATCAGTTTCCCACTGGGGATAGCTCCGCTCATGGTCGAACAAATGTCCAGAAGTGCGCACCACAATCATTTGGCCGATGAGTTGCCGCAAAGATAGCGATTCAATTTTTGGCAAAATACCTGTTGTCATCAAGGCTTAAACCATTTCCTCGGATTCCGAACCTTCTAATTCTTCGGGTTCTTTGATCTCCAGCTGATTGATGATATTAATCATGCGATCGCCTTCCTGTAGAGAGCGATCTTCGACAAACGAAATCTCTGGCGATCGCCGTAAACGCACCCGTTGGCCTAACATCCGCCGTACAAAACTACGAGTCGCCTTGAGACCTTCCATCGTTTCAGCACGAGCCTCTTCAGAGCCATAAATACTCACAAAAATTTTGGCATGTTGTAGATCGCCGGACACCTCAACATCAGTGATACTTACCATTCCCGCGCCAACGCGATCATCCTTGATGTCCTGTATTAACATCATGCTTACTTCCCGTTTGATCAGAGAAGAAACCTTAGAAACCCGTCGATCATTAGCCATAAATATTCACCGCCCTTACCTAGCCTCAAAATTTTTTTGCCGTCATCACCAAGCTCAAGGGCGTAACTCTAATAAAGAACTTAGGCGATCGCCGCACAACGACAGCACAAAAAAAATCAAAGCAATACAACCTCTCCAGTGTATCCCGAAAAAACGGGCCATCACAAGCCACACCAACAACAAACCAACAAGACCGCAATTTCAGCAAACACCGAGATATATATAAAGGCAACATCAAGATATATAAGTGAATCTTGACAAAGGAGATTAGACCATGAATCAAGACTGTAAAACATGCAACAAAGTCGCCAGAAAAGTGTATGTTTAATCCTGATATAAATGGTCAGAGAGTAATTCCATATGCTGGATAAAACCGAAGCAGTCATCGCAGCAATTGATGCTAGAGAAATCTTAGACTCCAGAGGTCGCCCCACAATCGAAGCAGAAGTCCTTTTAGAAAGTGGCGCTGTGGGCCTCGCCCAAGTCCCCAGCGGCGCATCCACCGGAAGCTTTGAAGCCCACGAACTTAGGGATGACGACAAATCTCGCTACGGCGGCAAAGGCGTTTCAAAAGCCGTCCGTAATGTCAAAGAAAAAATCGCCCCCGAACTCATCGGCAAAGATGGTCTTGACCAAACAGCAATCGACTATATGATGATTGCTCGCGACGGTTCTGATAATAAAAAGAACCTCGGCGCAAACGCGATTTTGGCAGTGTCCCTCGCCACAGCAAAAGCAGCCGCGAACGAATTAGCTTTACCCCTTTACCGTTACCTCGGTGGCCCCTTGGCGAATGTTTTGCCAGTGCCATTAATGAACGTGATCAACGGTGGCGAACACGCTGCGAATAACGTTGATTTCCAAGAATTTATGATCGTGCCCGTCGGTGCAGATTCTTTTAAGGAAGCCCTCCGTTGGGGTGCAGAAGTGTTTGCCACCCTCAGCAAAGTTCTGGACAAAAAAGGTCTTTTGACTGGTGTTGGTGATGAAGGTGGTTTTGCGCCAAACCTCGGCTCCAACGAAGAAGCGTTAGAAATTCTGGTTGCAGCAATCAAAGAAGCAGGCTACGAACCAGGTAAGCAGGTTGCCCTCGCCCTCGATATTGCGGCAAGTGAATTCTACGAAAATGGTCAGTATACCTATGATGGTGCGGCTCACAGCCCTGCTGAATTTATCGACTACCTTGCGGAAATGACGGACAAGTATCCCATCGTTTCGATTGAGGATGGCCTCGATGAAGATGATTGGGAAGGTTGGGCTGCGCTGACTGCCAAGATCGGCGATCGCGTTCAACTTGTGGGCGATGACTTGTTTGTGACTAACAAAGTTCGTCTCAAAAAGGGTATCGAAAAGAAGGCAGCGAATGCGGTTTTGATTAAGCTCAACCAAATCGGCACGCTCACTGAAACTCTCGAAACGATTGATCTTGCGACTCGTAATCAGTATCAATCGGTAATCAGCCACCGTTCTGGTGAAACTGAAGACACCACGATCGCCGATCTTGCTGTGGCAACGCGGGCAGGTCAGATTAAGACTGGTTCTCTCTGTCGTAGTGAGCGGGTGGCTAAGTACAATCGCCTCCTTCGGATTGAGGATGAACTCGGCGATCACGCGGTTTATGCACCAAAGGTTGGTCTTGGCCCTCAGTTTTAAGTTTTAGAAAAATTTAATTTATTAAATTTATGCAGACCACAGGATTAGTTCTTGTGGTTTTTTTGTTGGGACAAGGGGCGATCGCCGTTGACTAAGTCAGGACTTACGCAAAGAGATCTGACTATGATTAATAAGCTTTACCCAGTTAGGGCTATTGTCAATACCTACGGAGCAGTCCAACCAACAAAAATCCGCAGAAAGTTTTTGAAGAAAGAAAGAAGCTAGAACGCAGCTTTCTAATATTAATGTCTTAAGAGCTAGAAGCTACTTATTACTAATCTATAAGTAGAAGCTTTTCTTGATTCGTATAGTTCATCATATAACCCTATAAAGATAGGAGTACGCTTCTGGTGTACAACTAGCCACGGTTCCCATATCTCTTTTTCATCAGGAGAAATAGAGGCTTGCATTTCCCAATGAACAATTTGTTCTTGCTTTTTAACTACTTCGCCCAAGTATGCTAGCAGTGGCTCAAATACATGTGGAGATAAGCAATGTGACTGACCTATTTTTTGAATTGCGTGATCTACAGTCCTAAGACTTTCAACACTGTTATCTAGCTGGATAGCTGCCAAATTCAATTGAAGGTACAACGTTTTTGCTAGCTCACTTGAGACTTCTCCAAATTGTTGGCTATGCGGTAATTTCCCTTCTAAAATATGCGATACGCGAGAAGAGTTTGATATTAAAGCTTCTATAGCCGAGATAAAGGCTAGCCAGTCCTGCTCATTCTGATACAAAAAACCAGTGCCATCTTCTAGCATTGCAAGCACTTCGTTGTTTGATCCTTTGTACACAGCTTCTGTAAAAGTGTTTGGGGGCAGCTTTTTAGTCAGAATGGCATCAAAAAGCCACTCTGAAGACTGAATCAAGACTTTAGCTTTTTTCTTTGAAATTTTACTTGATTTCATAATTAATCCTTCGTAATTTGTAGAATGGGTGGCAGTGGCGATAATAATTGTCACTTTCATGAGATTTCAATATCCACCAAAACCCATCTTTTTGTGATTATTTTCTAGCTCTCAATAAATTCAAAATGATGCGTTACGACGAATGATAAATTATTGGTTTGTCATTGATATTTTTGCCGTCTCCACACATCCTACAGTGAATGTTTGCGATGGTGGTGGATGCTTGAATATTCCCAATCTTCTGGATTTTTACAATATTGATGTTTGACGGGATTGTTGTGAATGTATTGCAAATGATTGTGAAAATCTCCCTCGTCCCGAGTAAGATGCTCCCAAAATCGTCTCTGCCAAACATATTTTTCTCCACGCTTCTCCCGTGACAAATTCGGCTCTGTTTGAAATTGTGGTAAATGACCAATTTTTCTGGTCACAAAACCTTTGATTTTGCGCATCCGTTCCGAAAAATTTGTGTCTCCTTCCGGCAACGTCATCAATAAATGAAAATGATCCGGTAATAAAACAAATCCATCAATTGCAAAAGGATAATCTTTTCGCACAGCTTCGATGCCTTGACGTAAAACCTGACGCGGCAAATCCTCACAGAGCCAAGGCGATCGCCCATAGGTAACCTGCGTAATGAAATAAGTTCCGCCCGTAACTTTAGCCCGTCGATAATTGGTCATGAGTATTTGTAAGGAGGCAGGCGATTTTGTGAGGAGGCAGGCGATCGCCAACCTCTTCATTTCTGCACAATTTTACAGACCATTACCAATCAAAATAAACGGCGACCAATAGTAAGGATTCGCAGTATCACCGACAGAACCATCCACGGTCAGCTCACCTTTGATCATAGCGATTTGCGCTTGGCGGAGTGCTTCAGCTTTGCTCACATTTCCCGTGTTTAACTGTTCATAAAAACGATTCATCAGCGCCTGAGTCCCGCCATCGGATACTGACCACAATGAGGCGATCGCCGCCCTTGCCCCAGCATCTTGCATCAGATAACCAAAGCCCAAAATCTCCTCGCCGTTACCCAGTTCCCCACCCACAGCAGTTTGACAAGCACTGAGGACGATTAGATCCACATTCGTCAAAAACCAACTATCTTTCACTTCCCCTAGCGTGGTGCGATCGCCGTTACCAAACAGAATAAAAGAATCCTCCGGTTTGCCCGGGACAAATGCGGCGTGGGTGGCGAGGTGGACAATGTTAAAACTATCCATTTGGGGCACGGTGTCCGCCTTAGAAAAATTGCCGTCAAAAAGCGTGGTCGTAGCGGGAATTGCCGAAGCGATATTATTTACTTCCTTGCCCGCGAACGGTAACCCTTCAAACGCAAAATCCCTTGTGCCTGCATGAAACGCATATTCGCCTTCCGTAAACGCCCCGGCCAAAATATTGAGAACATTCGGTCGCTGGCTGGTGAAATCGGTCAAACTTGCGGCGGTAATATTACTCACCCGATATTTTTCAATTAACCAGCGATCGCCATCATTCAGCACACTGAGCGGCACATAACGGAGCTGATCATCCGGTGCATAAATGATCGTGGTAGCGCCGACAGCTTGAAGATCGCCTTGAATTGGGGCAATTAGCCAGTTATAAAGTTTCCGCGCGGGTTCGTTCGCTGTGTTGTGTCGTTCGGTGGTGAGAGCTTGGCGCATTTCGACAATTGTGGCGTTTAATTCTGTGCGAGAAACATCAACTGTCCGGCGGATCGGCGGCGCAAAAGGGCTAGCCACAATCAGTTCTAAACGATCTTCTAACACTAGTGGATAAAGAATCACAGCCGGTTCATCCAGTTGTCGGAGATTGTCGGCAATACTGCGGAGTGTATTTAAGCTGAGGTTCTGTTCGCGGGCCGTGTCACTAATATTTTGCAGCGCATTTTTCACCTCTGGGCTACGAGAAAACTCGCTAAATTGTCGGGTAATATCCTGCTGTATTTGGGTTAATTCTTTGATGCGGTCTTGTTGCGCTGGGGTCAGTTCAACGGAGGGAGTGCGACGTAAGGCTAAAAGTTCTTTACCGAGGGCGATCGCCTGATCTCGGAGTGGGTCATAAGTCGCTAAAATCGCTTGTTCTTGGGGTAAAGTTTCTACCGTACGGTTCAGATTGCCACCATTTTGTCCGCTGTTGCCGCGTACATCACCGAGATATTCTTCGACTTCTTGCACCTTGAGCAAATCGACAGTTTGTTGCGCTTCGGCGGGACGATCTTCAGTGAGTAATAGATCGCTTAAACGACGGTATACAGGCGAGAATAATTGGGATTTGTTAGCAGAAACACCCAGAATTGCTTCGACATCATCACGGCGGGATTCGAATACTTCGATGGCTTGTTTGTAAAAAATAATGGCTAATTCTCGGTTGCCCAAGAAATTTTGAGTGGCGGCCATTTCGGCGATCGCCTCCGCTTCCAA
>JBARRZ010000005.1:0-30870 GCA_049644465.1 Limnothrix sp. | reverse complement strand
CCCCAATATTGCCGCAAAAGATGACCCGATGCTGAAGGCAATCTTAGCAGCGAAAACTCAATGGGTTACGCTTTTTGGTAAATCTTGGGATCTACATGTGACCGCAGGATTGCATACAACGCTGCCTGAAAATTTGGCGATGATCGACGACAGTATCACTTATCTGCGATCGCAGGGGCGACGGGTGATTTATGACGCAGAACATTGGTTTGATGGTTACAAAAATAATGCAGCCTACGCTCTAAATACACTCAAAACCGCAGCTAATGCTGGCGCAGAATGGCTAGTATTATGCGACACAAATGGCGGTACTTTACCTTACGAAATTGCAGAAATTATTGCGGGCATTCATCAAGCTTTGCCTGACCTGAAAATTCCTTTAGGTATTCACACTCACAATGATGCGGGCATGGCTGTGGCCAATGCGATCGCCGCTGTACAGGGAGGCGCAAATATGGTGCAAGGAACCATCAACGGTTATGGGGAACGGTGTGGCAATGCAAATCTGTGTACTTTAGTGCCAACGCTGCAACTGAAGTTAAAAGAGACTTGTCTTGAGCCGGAAAAACTCGTAAAATTAACTGAAATGAGTCGTTTAGTTAGTGAAATTGTCAATCTCGCGCCAGATGATCATGCTCCCTACGTCGGACGCTCTGCTTTTGCCCATAAAGGGGGAATCCATGTCTCGGCGGTGCAAAAAAATCCGTTGACTTATGAGCACATCGCACCGGAAGCAATCGGCAATGAGCGGCGTATTGTCATTTCTGACCAGTCGGGTTTGAGCAATATTTTGTCGAAGGCAGCGAGTTTTGGAATTACGCTCGATAAGAAAGATCCGCAGTGTCGCAAGATTTTAGAGCAATTAAAAAATTTAGAACATGAGGGCTATCAATTCGAGGCAGCAGAAGCGAGCTTTCAGTTGCTGATTCGTTCTGCGTTAGGACACCGCCAAGAATTTTTCTCGCTACAGGGTTTTCATGTCCACAGTGAAGTGGGTGAACCAACAGTTCAGCATCCTGCTTCGGCGATCGCCACCATCAAGTTAGAAGTAAACGGCAAAAAACTACTAGAAGCCGCTGAAGGTAATGGGCCAGTCGCTGCGTTAGATCAAGCCTTGCGTAAAGCGTTGACCAAGTTTTATCCAGAGATCGCGAATTTTAGTTTGACCGATTACAAAGTCAGAATTTTAGAAGGAGCAGCAGGCACTGGCGCGAAGACCCGTGTCCTTGTGGAATCGAGCGACGGTAAACAACGCTGGACAACAGTCGGTGTTTCAGAAAATATTCTCGAAGCCTCCTATCGTGCCCTCGTCGAAAGCATCGAATACGGCTTGCTGATGCACTCCCCTTATCCATCCGTCCCGCTACCAGTATCTACGGTGTGAAGTGCTAGCGATAACGCCGTAAAATCAGAATAATTACCACGGGCGCACCGAAAAGAGCAGTGACTGTGTTTAGCGGCAAGGTCAATTGGCTGCCGGGGAGTTGAGCGATAATATCTGCCGTTAGTGCCAAGCTCGACCCTAGCAGGGCAGTTGCAGGAATGAGCAGGCGATGGTTGACAGTTTTCAAAAGACCTCGACACAGGTGAGGCACGGCAATGCCGATAAAAGAAATAGGCCCGCAAAAAGCAGTGACGGTTCCGGCCAAAAGAGCGGTACTGATAATTAGGTGGCGGCGAATTTTTTTGAGATCTAAACCAACGCTTTGAGCATATTGCTTGCCGAGTAATAAGGCGTTCAGAGGTTTCGCGCAAAGATAGGCCAAGCTGGAGCCAACGATGATTAGGGTAATGAAAATGGGTAATTGCTGCCGCTGAATCTGGGCAAAACTGCCGAATGTCCAACTGAGATACAGACGCATGGCTTCGCTGGGACTGAAATGTAAAAGCAGGGTCACTAGGGAATTGCTAACGTAGCCAATCATTAAACCCAAAATTAGCAGTGTGGCGTTGTGTGGCACGCGGCGAGAAATGGCGAGAACTAAACTCAGGACGGCGATCGCCCCAGTACTCGCAGCAACGGCGATGCTGAAATTACCGAGCATTCCCCCAAGGAAGCCTGTCCCCAAAATCACAAGGGCAACTCCCAAACTTGCGCCCGAATTAATCCCTAAGACAAAAGGCCCGGCAAGAGGATTATTGAACAGCGTCTGCATTTGTAAGCCGCTGATGCTCAAGGCTGCCCCGGCAAATGTTGCGGCGATCGCCCTCGGTAAGCGGAGCTGCCAGACAATCTGAGACCAAACAGCATTTTCACTACTTTGATGGGTAATGATTTTAAATACTTGATCGATTGGAATTGCTGCAGATCCCAAACTCAAACTCAACAAAAATAAGCTAAACCACAACATCACTAACCCGAAAAAAAGGAAGGTAATAGTCGTGTTTCCTTTAGCTAGTTGAGTAATCTGCAATGAAGTAAAAATTCGCGATTGAGTTTGAGAAATTTTCAAAACAATTATTGAAGTTGTTGATAGTAAAAGAGTTCATGTTCCGGCAGTAGATCAGGATGAAAGATCTTAATAAGATCAGCTAAAACAACATCAGGATTCGTAACGCCTCCTTCCCAAAAATCATTACCACCATCCTCCGCAATTCTGGCATTTGCAGCATAAATGTTACCGGCGATCGCCGCACCTAAAAGCTCATACCGTTGATCTTCTGAAAATGCATCATTAGTAGTCTGCCAAGCAGGATTAACATTAATCCAATAATTCGCATTCTTTGCCTTATTCAAAACTACTTCAAAATCTAATGGCAAGCTTAATCTTGATTTAGTTTCATCCCACGGATAAGTCACATTAGCATCTCGAAAAAGCTGCGCAAAAAAGCTTTTGCCACCCGGTGAATACCATGTCCCTTGATATGGCGAACCACTAATTACGGTCGGTTTTTCTGCAATATCTTGAGCAAGATCTTTTAGCTTTTGATAGCGTTGGGCGATCGCCACAAATTCTTGATTAGCAGTTGCTTCTTCATTAAAAAGTAGGGCTGTGAACTTGAGCCATTCAGCACGACCGAGCGGTGAAGCTTCTAAATGGGCTGCATCCAAAACAATTTTTAAACCCAGCGATTCTAAGGTTTCTAAGCCGCCACTCTCACTATTTTCCAAGCGATAACTGAAAATAACATCCGGCTGCAAGCCTAAAACTATTTCGTTGTCTTGCTGTAAATCGCCGACTTCCTGCACTGCACCAGACACAATACTCTCGCGAATTTTTGAGCTGTAAATCAGGCGGCGATCGCCAACGCCAACTAAAGTTTCTTGTTGATTTAAAATCTCGATATGGGGCAAGTAAGTTGTGGACATCGCAATTACACGATTAACCGGAATTTCCACAATTGTTGCATCAGGGTATTCTGTTGGAATCGGTGTTCCACATTGCACAAAAACATATTCTAAGTTTTGATTCGTATCTTCCCAAGGCTGTTTGACGGTGACGACTTTATAGTTTTTGCGGTAATCGACAGTAAAACCCGTAGCAAAGTCTGGTGCTACTTTCTCAGGGAAATAATCAGTATCTTGATTAAAATCTTGAACACAGTTTTGTCCAACTGAGACGTCAACAGATTCTTTATCTAAGGTTTGATTACACCCAAATAGTAAAAATATAAGACTAAAAGAAATCCCCAAACATTGATTGTAAAAACCGAGATTTAATTTCACTGATAGGTAGCTCCCAATTTTTAAAACCACTGGATGCGATGCACAGAACTATCAACAGAGCCATCATCTCCTAATTCGAAAAGACGAAATCCTGGTTGTTGCCATGACTGAATTTCACCTTCTACAATTTCGTGATTTACTGGTGTAACCTGAGTACAAGTTGCAGGTGTCCCCAAAAACTGAACTGCATTCTGGATCACCTTAATTTCATGGTGAATGTGCCCAAAGAAAACGGTTTTCACTTGGGGATATTTGTCAATAATTTTGTGGAAATCTGACGAATTCAAGATAGACATTTGCTCTAGCCAATCAATATCTGTTGAAATAGGGTGATGATGGCAGGCGATCGCCGTCGGCATACTAATATTTTCGGCGAGCTTTTCTTCTAGCCAATCTAGCTCTGTCTGCGCAAAAGTACCTTCACCGTATTTTGCATTTTCTAAACAAGAATTCAGCAGAATAAAACACCAATTTTTGTGATGGATAAGTTTTTTTGCACTTAAAAATTTGCTTGACAATTCAGTTTTCATCAACTCGTAATCATCATGATTTCCGGGGAGCCAATAGGTAGAGATTTTGGTCTGATCAATAAGTTTTTTAAGGTGCTGATATGCTTCTTTTTCACCTTCATGAGCAAGATCACCAGTCAGAATAATGATTTCTGGTTTGAAAGCTTGAACTGTGGCCAAAACTTTTTGTAATGAGTACCAAGTTTTAACCTCCCGCATTTCGGCTTCAGGATCTGCAAGCAAATGAGTATCAGTAATTTGGGCAATACGTACCATAGTTTTAAGTGAAAAAGTGCAACTCTGCTTACCATGCTAGCAAGTAGAGCTGCGGCCATCTAAAATCAACAATCAGCGGAACTTTGCATTAAAACCAATTTGAAAACGGCTGCCCACACCGGGATAAGCGCTAAAGCTATTAGCAAAAGTGATGAAGTCTTCGTCAAATATATTTTCCCAACTAGCGGTCAAATTGAGATTTTCATTAATCGGATAACGTGCTCTCAAGTCAACATTCGTATAGGAATCTAAGGCGAAAGTATTAGTGTTATTTGTGAAGCGATCGCCCACATTTTTTAGAAATAAACCAACATAGGCTCCTCGTTGATTCTCGTAAGCTAAACCAACATTGAAAAAGTCAGTTCCCGCAAAGGCAATCTCATTGTCAATTGTTGCTGAATTTGCGTTCTCAAGAATTTTAGAATTATTCATGGTGTAGTTAGCAAAAGCATAAACTGTAGGCGATAGTTGCACAGTCAATTCTACCTCTAAACCTTGATTTCGCACTTTACCAATATTTTCTACACGACCAATAAATGTGTTGGGATTGACCACATAATTAAGGGCATCGGAGAGGGTGTTATTAAAATACGTAAGTCGGACTAAAGCGCGATCGCCGATCTTTTGATCAATACCGATGTCAAAACTGTTGCCAATCTCCGGCACGAGATCTGCATTACCTGCACTAAAAAAAGCAGGCACATCGAAGAATAAATCAGTTGCCGTCGGCGTACGAAAGTTACGGGCATAATTACCGCGAATACTGGTGCTTTCAGAGGCTTTCCAGAGAAATCCGGCGCTAGGCGAAGTAAATGAGCCATCGGCCAAACTGTTGAAATCTTGGCGTAACCCGACATTCAAATCGAGTTCTGGCGTTACTGCCGCACCATAGCGGGCAAAAATTGCGCCTTGGGATAAATCCTCGTCATAGCGCGTCACTCCAAGATCTTGGTTGAGGACGGTGGTGTAACGATAATCGGCACCGTAGGTCAAATTTTGCTTTTCAGTTAGCTGCCAATTGTGTTGAATTTGCGTGCCGATTGAAGTGTTTTCACTGGTCACATCGAAGCCAAAATCTGGGTTCCGACTGTAAGCATCGTTAAAATCGGCAAAAATTCTTGTGGTTAAAACAGAATCATCACCTTCGCCAAGCTTCGACTCCAAATCTAGTGAGAGCAGCCAATCTTCGTTATAGGCAGTCGCGTTCAAACTCGGAAATTGGACACCGCCGGGAATACCTGTATCTTTGCTCGCATAGATACCGTTGAATCGTAATGTGTGGCGATCGCCGAGCAAACCAGTCGCTTGTAAATTGATATTTTGAATCTCGGCCTGAGCATTTTCGCGAGTTCCAGATAGACCTAAATCATCTAACTCAAAGTCGAAATCATTCTCCGCTGCTGTCCGATCATAAGCCACACGAACAGTCGAATTTTCGCCACCATAACTAACTGCAACTTGCTGCTTGTTGTAGCCTAGAGTGCCAATGCCTAAACCAACAGTACTAGTCCAACCTTCATTCAAACCAGGCCGACGAGTGACAATATTGATCACACCACCAATCGCGTTAGAACCGAACAAAGTGGAACTACCACCGGGAATTAATTCGATGCGTTCAACATTATCAGTGCTCAAACTAGACAGATCAAAAGCACCTGAATCAAAGGTATTAATTGCCCGACCATCTAACAAAATCAATGTTTGGGCAGAGCTATTAGCGCCTCGCATAATTTGACCACTCAATGCGCCAAGACTTGTGCCTGCAGTGCTATCTGTGAAAATGCCGGGAAAATACTTAAGCGCCTCATTAACAGTGCGATAACTCTGAGCTTCTATTTGATCACGGTTAATTACATAGGCCGGACGACTAGATTCTTTAACCGTTCCTTCCTGCCGAAAGGGCGCAAAGATCACTTGATTTAATAGTTCATCAATGATTGTGAATTCAAATTCGTAGCTTTCAAATTCTTCTTCAAATTCAGTTTCTTCGAGTTCAATTTCTTCAAGCTCAGTGTCTGGAGTGACTTCTTGGGCTGTGGCAACGAGGCTATTCGCAACGAGTAAAATTGCTGCTAAGGAAAAAGATTTTAAAAACATACAGTTTAATTGATTCGAGATGTGTAGAGTTTTCGTTGTGAATCATGTTGATCTGGCAATAAAGAATGCAAAAAAGAAGCTTTTGGCCAATTCAATACTGCACAAAAACGTAAAGGTAATTTAAATTTAGATTGATGAATTTTTAGATCGCTAAAATCCATTAATTAGAAACTTTTTTGCAAATTTCTAACACAGAAAATAGAGAATCTTAGGTTTTTGTAGTCGGAATTTCCATTGGGGGACTACATTTTTTAGTAATGCAAAGACTAGCCGCATCCGTACCTCGCAGATGTGTAAATAAAAAATCAAGCTATTCTCGGCGGGCATTCTGACTAAAAAGAGACTGGCTCTTTATTACAGTTGCGGGACAGCGACGGACTTTCACCGTTCTTTCCCCATTACTTTTGCCGACTGTTCTTCGACAAAACCGATAAGGTCATTATTATATACAGGCGATCGCCACTCTTGTAAAATCGAAAAAATTTATCAATGCAATTTAGGCTTCTACTAAGGCTGTGATATGAGCAATAATGTTGGCGTGATTGGTCAGTAAATAATCAAGGCGATCGCCGAGAAGTGAGAGAATTAAATCTTCATAAGTCATCCCTTGTTCCGACAAACCTTGGGCAGCGAGACTGGTTACTTCAGCAGTGGGACGCTTCAGATCTGGTTTGGGATTCGCTTCTAAAATTTGAATTGTACCGAATTCATCCATGCGAGCATCGATACGAATTAATGTGTTCAAACTAAATTCTCGGTAGACAGCTTCTGCAAGTTGCTCTAGCTCTTTTTTGACAGGTTCATTATGATCAACAAGCTGAATTCTTTTGCCTGTAATTGCTTTTTTATCCATCGAAGTGAAAATCTTTTCATCTGGTTCTAAAAGTCTTTCTAAGACAGAAAAAGTGAACGGATTTTCTGGTTTTGTAAATACATTGTTTTTATGACGAACGTAGCCGCAAACCGAAACACAAAATTCGCGTCCAGACAAAAAAGGTTCGATTAAAGCTGTGTTGTGGGTTTGTTTGTGGACAGTGGCGATCGCCTCAGTTAATTGCTTAGGCTCATCGACAAAATGAATGTTTAAAGACGCCCGACCGGATACTGGTTTAACTAAAAAACTACTGGAGTAATCACCAAAAAGTTGATTGAATCGTTCATTTTTTGCTGCAATAAATTCTCCTTGAGCTGGATGCCAAATCATAAAAGGAGCTGTGGGGAAGTTTAATCCTTGTAATTCCCGTTTAAACGAATGTTTATTATCAAGAATTGAGCTATTTAATGGATTGTGACCAACGTAAGGAATGCCCAACATTTCCATCATTGCAGGTGTGTGGCAAACAGGATTGTAACCTTGTACTCCCCCGGTATTTAACCATGCTAAATGAATGCTATTTTTACGGAGGCGATCGCCCAAAGTTGCATCGTCAGGCATTACAAAAATATGCTTAAAACCGAGATCTCGCAATGAATTCGCAATATCATTAGCGACAACTTCATAGGTTTTTGTTGAGCGTGGATTATGGGTCTGATAGATGACCGCATTCTCAACCGTTTTATCGCCACCATGAATCACCGCAATACGGAGTTTCTCACGAAAAATATCCATATATCGAGGCAGTTGAGAAAAATCGTATGCAAATCCCATATTTATCCTTTGATCATTCAAGCCAGTGCAGCGATATATTTTAGCGTAAGTCAGGCTTTTACTTTTTTCGACCAGCGACAAAATGTTTATGAATCCAAATCGAGGCGCAATTCTCTGTCTAGGCTATATTTTTGGCTTATTTCTCACAAGTTTTTGGGGTGGGATTAATAGCGACCCAAGTGTCTTTCAGTGGGTGACAATAGTCGGGGCGATCGCCGTAGTGACAAGTCTCAGCGCGTGGATTTTACCCCGCCATTTTTGGCAATTCCGAGCGCAATTTTGGCTCACTGTTGGTTTGATCGCGCTGCTTGCAGTCGGCTACTTTCAGATCAGAACACCACGACTCGAAGCTAGCCCACTTTATGCATTAACCCAAACTGAATCAAGCATCCTAAAATATCCACTCCAAATTACAGGCAAAGTTCTCAATCAACCTCAGTTCAAGCAAGATGGAAAAAGTCGTTTTTGGCTTAAAACTCAAACGATTACGACTAAATACAATGTCTTTTCAACTAAAGACAAACTGTATACAACATTATCAAATGCTCCAATGGATTTGAAGTCAGGAGATGTTGTTACTTTGAAAGGTTATGTATATCAGCCAAAATCGAATCAAGATCCTTGGGGTTTTGATTTCACCAAATACTTACAAAAGAATAATTCATTTTTTAGTTTTAGTAGCTGGGAATCACAGAATCTTAATCAACCTAATTGGCATGTTTCAGCTATTCGAGAAAGAATTAAAAACACTCATCAGCAATTTTTGGATCAAGATACTGGTAGTTTATTAAGCTCAATGGTATTGGGACGAAAAGCTACTAATTTATCAGCAGAAATTAATAGTCTTTGGCGCAAAGCTGGCTTGTCTTATACTATCGCAGCATCAGGATTTCATGTTTCTATCTTATTAGGAGCTATACAATGGTTGACGAAAAAAAGATCAACTAAAATTCAACTAGTTTTCGGGATTGGCATTCTTTTTTTCTACATACTGCTTACTGGATTTCAACCATCAATTCTAAGAGCGGCACTGATGGGTATTGCTGGATTAATTGCTCTTGCCTTAGATCGCAAGATAAAACCCATCAGCTTACTATTGTTGGCTGCAACTTTTTTGCTTATTTGCAATCCTGTTTGGATCTGGGATTTGGGTTTTCAGCTAAGTTTTTTAGCTATGTTTGGGCTGTTTACTACGTTAGAACCCATCATAAAAAAGCTAGATTTTGTGCCGCCAACTATTGCAACGGCGATCGCCATCCCGATAGCAGCAAGTTTATGGACATTACCGCTAATCGCCTACCACTTTAACATTGTCGCAACTTACTGTATCCCAACCAGCATAATACTTTCACCGCTAATTCTCATTGTCAGCCTTGGGGGGATGATCAGCGGCGCTGTTGGATTAGTAATCCCGATTTTAGGTGGGGCGATCGCCTATCTTGTGGGTATCCCATTACGTTGGATGATGTGGTTTGTCGAGCGCGTTGTCGAATTACCCGGCAGCAATTTATCTGTCGCCTCACTACATTGGTCTCAACTCGCGCTCATCTATGGCGTAATGCTAATTATTTGGTTGACAGCATGGGGCAAAAAACATAGTCAAAAACTGAGCATTAGTCTACTAATTTTATTCATTAGCTTTGCAGTAGTTAAACACTTTACAACAACACAACTAACCATTCTTGGCACACAAAATGAGCCGATAGTTGTTGTACAGTCTTCAGGAAAAGTACTCATCTTTGCTCAAGAATATAGTTCGGCTGGAGAGTTCGATTTAATTCCTTTTCTACAGCAAGAAGGCATTAGCAAAGTTGAAGTTTTGATCACAAAAAATGCTGCTCAGAACGGAAGCCCAGAAAGTACTGTATCTAATAACATAAAAATCAAAGAGACTTTCATATTTCCTGCCAATAATTTGTCAGAAAATTCACAGGCTTTAGAGCCATTTAAGCCAATAAAACTTGGCAATATAAACATTCAACTTTTACAAGAAAGCCCCTCTTTACTCAGCATTAGAATTGGCCAACAGTTTTTTTATGTATTAGGCGATCGCCAGACGAAAGAAGATCCTTTGCCAACCTTAAATCAAGGCTATTTGATTATGAACCCGAAAAATATTGACCTCGAACTTTGGGAAACCCTAAGACCTCAAGTGGCGATCGCCATCGGTTCATCCCAAGGCCATTTCCTCGCCCCAAACACCATCGTTTACTGGACAGAAGAAGACGGTTCAATCCAATGGACACCACAGCACGGCTTGTCAACACTTGCACCAGACAGAAATTAACCGTATTGCCCAGTCTAGAAGGGGTTTAAGGCTTTATCCCTGTGCTAAAATAGAGAGCCAGCAAAAAAGATAATTTCAACAGTAATTAAGCGCAAATTTTCCCAAGCATTTTGCCTGCTGCCAACAAATTGTCGACCACTTTTTACATACTCGGAGCCGAAAACCTATGATCTCCCCCCAGGAGCGCATTATTCCCACTGATCTCAGCGGCGAAATGTCTCGTTCATATCTCGAATATGCAATGAGCGTGATCGTGGGGCGAGCGTTACCAGATGCGAGGGATGGCCTCAAGCCAGTGCACCGACGCATCCTCTACGCAATGTATGAGTTGGGCCTAACCCCAGAGCGACCCTTCAGAAAATGTGCTCGTGTTGTCGGTGAAGTTCTCGGTAAGTACCACCCCCACGGCGATACAGCGGTTTATGATGCCCTCGTTCGCATGGCTCAAAACTTTTCCATGCGCGACCCTCTGATCAACGGTCATGGTAACTTTGGTTCCGTTGATAACGATCCTCCCGCAGCGATGCGTTATACAGAGTGCCGGTTACAGACTCTCGCAACCAATTCTTTGCTGCGAGATATTGAGTCAGAAACAGTCGATTTCGCCGATAACTTTGACGGCTCCCAACAAGAACCTGTGGTCATGCCAGCTCGTGTGCCGCAGCTGCTGATTAATGGCTCGTCCGGTATTGCGGTGGGTATGGCGACCAATATCCCACCCCACAATTTGAGCGAAATTATTGATGGGGCAACGGCGCTCATCCATAATCCAGACATCACTATTCCTGAGTTGATGCAATTGATTCCGGCTCCTGATTTTCCAACTGGTGCGCAGATTTTAGGGCGATCTGGAATTAAGGATGCATACCTGACCGGGCGTGGTTCGATCACAATGCGGGGTGTCGCCAACATCGAAACACTCAAGCAGAATGGCCGCGAAAAAGAAGCGATTATTATCACAGAGCTGCCATACCAAACGAACAAGGCTGCTTTGATTGAACGCATCGCGGACATGGTAAATGAGAAGCGATTAGAGGGGATCTCGGATATTCGAGACGAGAGCGATCGCCAAGGCATGCGCATCGTGATCGAACTAAAACGTGACGCTTATGCTCGCGTTGTATTGAACAATCTTTACAAGCACACACCGATTCAGAGTAACTTTGGGGCGAACATGTTGGCCTTGGTCAACGGCGAACCGAGATTACTAAACCTCAAGCAATTCCTCACCGTTTTCCTTGATTTTCGGATTGAAGTGATTACCCGCCGGACGCGTTACGAACTGCGTAAAGCCCAAGAGCGCGACCATATTCTCCAAGGTTTACTGATTGCTTTGGCGAATCTTGACGCCGTTATCCATCTCATTCGTCAGGCCGCAGATTCGACGATCGCCCGTACAGAATTGATGGAAGGCTATGAACTTAGCCAACCCCAAGCTGATGCGATTTTGCAGATGCAGTTGCGGCGTTTAACAGCACTTGAAGCTGACAAAATTGAGGCTGAGCACGAAGATTTACAGGTCAAAATTGTTGATCTCGAAGATATTTTGGCGCGTCGCGAAAGAATCAACGTCATTATCGAAGATGAACTGACCGAGCTGAAAACCATTCATCAGAGCGATCGCCGCACAGAACTAGTCTTTGACGAAGGTGATTTGCAAGATATTGACCTCATCGCCAACGAGCAAGCGGCAATCCTTTTAACCGAGCAAGGCTACATCAAGCGGATGCCAGTCGATACTTTCGATGCTCAGAACCGTGCCACTCGCGGTAAAGCAGCAGCCAAGATGAAAGAAGATGACGGCATCGATCACTTCCTTACTTGTTGCGACCACGATAAAGTGCTGTTTTTCACCGATCGTGGTGTGGTCTATTCGCTCCATGCCTACCAAATTCCCAAGAGTTCGCGGACAGCACGGGGTTTGCCTGCCATTCAGCTTTTGCCGATTCCGAAGCACGAAAAAATCACTTCGATGATTTCAGTGAGCGAGTTTACTGAAGATGAATATTTGGTGATGCTGACTCAGAAAGGTTTTATTAAAAAGACTGCGTTGTCGGCATTTGCAAAAATCCGGTCTAATGGCCTCATCGCAATTTCTCTCGAAGATGGCGACCAATTGAGCTGGGTTCGCCTAGCGCGGGAAGAAGACAGCATCATCGTGGCGAGTAGCGAAGGGATGGCGATTCATTTCCAAACAAATCATAAGCAGCTTCGTCCTCTCGGTCGTTCGACGCGGGGTGTACGGGCGATGAAGCTCAAGTCTGGCGAGGACAAACTAGTCAGCATGGATATTGTTTCGGCACAAATTACCGCAGCGATCGCCGCCGCTTCAGATGTTGAGGACGAAGACGACGAAATGGAAGAAATCACCGATACCGTGGATCAAGGGCCGTGGGTTGTGGCAGTGACGACCAAAGGCTTTGGTAAGCGGGTGCAAGTGGGTCGTTTCCGGCTACAAAATCGTGCGGGTGTTGGCCTCAAAGCGATTAAGTTTAAAACTGAAGGCGATCGCCTCGCATCTCTCCGTATTGTCAACGCGGAAGATGAGTTGATGCTGGTGACCAATCGCGGCATTATGATTCGTCAAGCTGTGGAGTCTATTTCTCTGCAATCTCGGAATGCGACTGGCGTACGGGTACAACGACTTGATAAGTCTGATGCCATTGTTGATGTGGCGCTTGTTCCCCCTGCTGCGGAAGAAGAAGACACAGAAAACGGTGAGACTGAGGCAAGTGTAAATGAGGTAAATGGCGAAAAAGAATAAACGTTCTTAGTTATTGAAAAGAATTTATCTTTTCTGAATTTTTTAAGCTGGTTTAATCGCTGATATTTGTGGGCGATCGCCAGCTTTTTTCTGCCTAAAATTTTCAATCGCTGCCTATTTTGCAAGTTGTGGGCGATCGCCGTCTAGATTTCAAGCAATGTTTGAGGCGTAATCTTTAACTCTGGAAATTGTGGCGAGACAATCTTTTCTTCCCCTACAAAAACCGCTTCATCATAGAGACCTTCATTAAAAATCAAGACTGTAACTTTGCTTTCTTTCGGGTCAACAACCCAATATTCCGGCACACGAATAGCAGCATATTCAGAACGCTTATAACGATAATCCCGTGTGGTAGATTCCGGACTTACAATCTCAACCGCAACTATGGGAGGCTGCTCAAAAATAAGCGCATCGTCCAGCAGTTTTATAAAGTGTTCTTCCTTAGCAACCATCAAGTCAGGTACGCGAGACTTTCCCTCTGTGGTTCTTAAGCCAGCTTCATTCAAGCAAATCCAAGATTTTTTCTGTTTTCTGTGAATGTGCATTGTAAAAAGCTCCCCCAAACGCTGTGCAATCAAGAAATATGACCCTATCGGCGGTGCAATTGGAATTAATTGTCCATCTTCGAGTTCGTAGCGGGTGTTCGTCCCGTCATCGTATTGGCAATATTCTTCAAAGCTATAGCGTTTTACAGAAGTGACAACCATCGAACAAGGCTCCTGCGCTCAGGGATGTATTTTCTCTATTCTAATCATAGCCAGATAGACGGATTCGGTCGGCGATCGCCCGTTTCAAACAAATTGGCTCCAATCAATATGGGATTCAGCGCCACTATTTTTATGTACGTGAACTTCATGGCGATCGCCCACTCATTCATCCTTTAAAATTGAAAGTACATTTCTCGTAGGGGAGCTATGACAGCAGTTATTACACCCAATAAAGTCGAACGTCTCCAGCGAGTTTTCGCATTGACGCAAACCAGAGATACACACTCTGACGAAGTTTTTGTGCTTAATAATGTGAGTTGGGAGCAGTTTAATGGACTATTAGAACTCCTACCAGATCAGCGAGGAACATTATTAAGATATCTAGAAGGCGAGCTTGAACTCATGGCTCCAAGTCACAATCATGAATTAGTTGTAGAACGATTTGGCACATTGCTAGAGTGTTACTTTGTAGAAAAAGATATTGACTATATCGCACTTGGTTCAAAAACGTTAAAAAAAGAATCTGTTAAACGTGGTATTGAGCCAGACAAATGCTTCTTTTTTAGTGAAAATCAAGAGTTTCCAGATCTAGCAATTGAAGTAATTATTACTAGCGGTGGTATCGATTTACTGGAAGTTTATAAAGAATTTGGTGTTCAGGAAGTTTGGTTTTGGGAGAAAGGAAAAATTTCTATTTTTGCTTTAAATGACAGTGTTTATATAGAAGTTGAACAAAGCATTCTTCTCGCTGACTTGAAGAAGAAAGTTTTGGAAGCTTTTTTGACGGCAGCAGGAACAAGTTTAACCATTCGCAAGCAATTCAAAAAATCAATTAGTTGATTTTAGCTAATTAGTATGTCGGACAAGTTTGTGGCGTAGCTTGTGAATTTGATCACGGAGCAGAGCAGCCTTTTCAAACTCCAAATTTTTAGCCGCTTCCTTCATATTGGCTTCGAGTTGCTCTACCACTTCTGGGATTTTTTCGAGCGGTACAAACTCCATATGTTCAACAACTTGTTCTAGCTGTTGCGAATTCAAACGACGCGAAATATCGAGGAATGACAAAATTGAATTACTATCCCGCTTGATAATTGGTTGCGGTGTGATGTTGTGTTTTTTGTTGTATTCCATCTGAATTTGACGACGACGATCTGTTTCGGCGATCGCCCTTTCCATACTGTTTGTCAGATTATCTGCATAGAGAATTGCTTTACCCTGAATATGCCGCGCCGCCCGACCAATTGTCTGAATTAATGAACGCTCAGAACGCAGAAAACCTTCCTTGTCCGCATCCATTATTGCGACCAGAGAAACCTCCGGCAAATCGAGACCTTCTCGTAATAAATTCACACCCACTAACACATCAAATTCACCGTTACGTAACGCTTGAATAATTTCAATCCGCTCAATCGATTTAATCTCCGAGTGGAGATATTGCACCGCGACACCTTGCTCGCTGAAATAGTCTGTCAAATCCTCGGCCATGCGCTTCGTTAAGGTCGTAATTAGTACCCGTTCATTGAGCTTTGTCCGCTCATGAATTTCGCCTAAAAGGTCGTCCACCTGCCCATCTGTCTGACGCACAAAAATCTCTGGGTCGAGCACGCCTGTCGGCCGGATAACTTGCTGTACGACGCGCTCTTCGGACTGCTCCATTTCCCAATCACTCGGCGTCGCCGAAACAAACACGCATTGATTTACTTTTTCCCAAAACTCGGTAGATTGTAACGGGCGATTATCGGCGGCACTAGGCAAACGAAAACCGTGGTTAATCAATACTTTTTTACGGGCTTGGTCACCGTTGTACATGCCGCGAATTTGTGGAACAGTCACATGGGATTCATCAACGACTAACAGCCAATCATCGGGGAAATAATCGACTAAACATTCTGGTGGATCGCCGGCGTTTCTGCCTGCTAAATGTCGGGAGTAATTTTCTACGCCGTTACAGTAACCGACTTCTTGTAATAGTTCTAAGTCGTAATTTGTCCGTTGTTTAATTCGTTGTGCCTCGAGCAGCATATTTTCTTGTTCAAAAAAGGTGAGCTGATGGTCGAGTTCGGTTTTGATCTGTTCACAGGCGATCGCCAGCCGTTCTTTTGGCGTGACAAAGTGGCGAGCCGGGTAAATATTAACGCTTGTGAGACTCTGCAAAATTTCTCCCGTGAGCGGATCTAGCAGCCGAATCGACTCAATCTCGTCCCCAAAAAATTCGATGCGAATCACCCGATCTTCGTAGGCCGGGACAATTTCTAATACATCTCCTTTGACCCGGAAATTACCGCGACTGAGTTCTGTATCATTACGGCTGTACTGAATCGTTACTAACTTACGGAGCGTTTCGCGCTGATCGATTTCTTCGCCAACTTCTAGCCGCACCGATGCTTTCAAATACTCCGCAGGCATCCCCAAACCGTAGATGCAACTAATTGAGGCGACGACGATCACATCTTTGCGTTCAAACAGCGATCGCGTGGCTGAGTGCCGCAACATATCAATTTCGTCGTTGATCGAAGCTGTTTTCTCAATATAAGTATCGGAAACGGGAATATAGGCTTCTGGTTGGTAATAATCGTAGTAACTAATGAAATATTCCACGGCATTGTAGGGGAAAAATTGCCGTAATTCATTACAAAGCTGTGCTGCGAGGGTTTTGTTGTGGGCGAGCACTAAAGTGGGTTTTTCGATTTGGGCAATGACTGATGCCATCGTAAAGGTTTTACCCGTGCCCGTTGCACCCAAAAGAGTTTGGAATTTAGCGTTGCCTTGAAGAGATTCGATTAGTTCGGCGATCGCCTGAGGTTGATCCCCAGTCGGTTCAAAAGGTGCTTGAAGACGAAACAAGGCTTAGCCCTCCGATGGACATAACTTAAATTAATGGGATACTTTAGAAACAATGTTCTGAAATTATGACAAATTGTGAATAAGATCAGTTGAGAATCTTTGTCCCATCATTTGGGATAATTAAAGCAATCAAAAAAATCCTCAATATATAATCCTACTCAAAAATCTATTTAGTAGGCACCTTGGCTTAGATAATCTAGGAGAAACCCATGACCGCAGAAAATACGCCTTCTACCCCAAAGACAACGACAACTCGTGGCCGCGCCGCAGCGAAAAAAGAGGATAGCAAAGAAGTAACCGCTTTATCCGTCAAGGAACCAGCCAGACTTGGTCTACCAAATAATCGTCCTATCGAGCCAAGCCATCTGCATGTTACTAGCACTTATAGAGCCGTTGGCGGCGATCGCCCTGTCACCCAAGGCAATATGGAAATTTCTAGAACAATGACTATTTCCGGTAATCGCCCTATCATGGTGAGTCATCTTGAAGTGAGCGACCTGTACATTATGGGTAAGCGTCCCATTGCTCCTAACGAAACACCTGACATGGCAGACTTGATCGGCTATCTCGACTAAATAATCTATTTTGACCGATTAAAGAACTAATGTGACAACCTCTAAAAATTTAGAGGTTTTTTTATGGGCAAAAAAAGTCAACTCGTTTGCACAAGTTTTTTACTAACAGCATCGGTCGCCGTAGCGTTTTCAAGCAAGCAATGATTGTTAACTAATTTCATTGGGCGCAGGGGAACTGGCTTACCAATACCGTAGCCTTGCGCGTAATCAATGCCAATATCTCGCAATTTTTGCAGCGTTGCTTCATCTTCGACAAATTCGGCGATGGTTTTAATTTTTACGGCTCTGGCAACTTGATGGAGCGCTGTGACGATAATTTCATTCATCGAGTTTTGGCATAGTTCCCGAATAAACAAACCGTCAATTTTTAGGAAGTCTACGGGTAAAGTTTGCAAATAACCAAAGGAAGACATCCCACTACCAAAATCGTCTAGGGCAAAGCGGCAGCCGAGATTTTTGATCGCCCGGATAATCTGGGTCGCACGGTGTAGGTTGGCGATCGCCACCGTTTCCGTAATCTCAAAACAAATCAGCTCCGGTGGAATTTGATATTGAGTAAATTGCTTTTCAAGGAATGGAATTAATTGCGGATCACCCAAGCTTTCAGAAGACAAATTCAAGCTATAAAAACTACTTTCTAGATCATAAGATGTCTGCTTCCGCCAAAGCGAACGTAAATAATCACCGTGGGACGCAAAAAAGTGAGAAATCACCCATCGATCAACCTTCGACATTAATTGATAACGTTCTGCAATCGGCAGAAATGCCCCGGGTGACAAGATACTACCATCCGCTGTTTTGAGACGTAACAAAATTTCGTAGTGCTCGTGATGATGACTGCCTGCGGCCTCATTTACACCAGTGATTTTTTGCTGAAATAATTGAAAATGATCTTCAGCCAAAGCTTGATTAATCACAGCTAGCCAGTTCATTTCAGCATTTTGATCCGCCAAATGTCGTTTAGTATCTGGCACAGCATAAACTTGGTTTCGCCCTTTATTTTTGGCGTTATAACAAGCTTTATCAGCAGCTTTGAGAATCATAATTGGATCATCATGGCTAGGCGAGTAAACAACTGCTCCGATACTGACGCCCAAAGAAAACTGTTTATCCAACCAAGAAAAGCGAAATTTTTCTACCGCAATCAATATTTTTTCTGCAACGGCGATCGCCTTTTCTAAAGAACAATTATTGAGAATAATGCCAAACTCATCACCACCCAAACGAGCCACTAAATCGCTCTGCCGAACCTCATTAGAAATGTGCTGAGAAATTTGAGATAGCAATTCGTCACCAGCATCATGACCACAAGTATCGTTAACAATTTTGAATCGATCCAAATCCAAATAAAGAATGGCATGTTCAGTTTGTACAGAAAAATTTGCCTGATGTAAACTCTCCAAACGTGCTAAAAACTTACGTCGATTCGCTAAACCAGTTAAGAGATCGTGACTCGCTTGCCAAGTCAATTTTCTGGTTGTATCCACCATCTGAGTCATGTCACGCAGAACAATAACACTGCCTAAAATATCCTTTTCCTTTGAACAAATAGGTGAATGCGATATATCAAGAATTTTTGCTTTTTCTTGACCGTTTTCGATCGTGATTCGCTGACAATTCTCTGACAAAACATCAGTAAAAATATTACGATCATCTAATGTCTTATTTAGAAAAATATCAACTAAATTTTGGCTAACTAGCTGAGTAACAGGAAGGTTAAGTAGTCTCTCTGCTGCTACATTTGCCGTCATGATAATGCCTTCCTGGTTTGTCGTAATGACGCCGTCACCAATCGAACTTAGAGTGAACGCAATTAAACTTTTTTCTTTCGCTAAAAGTCTATCTGAATTAAGTTGAGCCTGACGACTCTGAGCTAAGTTTTTGACCATTTGATTAAAGGCCAGTCCTAGTTCAGCGATTTCTTTTCCGGCAGTTACTGTCATCGCGATTTCGTCAGGACTTAAGCCATTACTGAAATTTTCAGAGCTATTTTCCCCTAAAGCTCGGGCAATTCTCTGTGCTTTTTTGGTCACCGGCACTAAAGAATTTTTGAGCTGACTCATCAGGCTAACAGCACAAATAGTCCCTGAGGTTAAGGCCGTTAAGGCTAGTATCAAATTAAAAAATTGGAGTTTTTTGTGTTCTGCTTGGGCGATCGCCAACGATGATTCCATATGGAGATCTAGAAAAGTGAAAATCTTTTCAATCGTCTCATTTGCCTCAAGCATTTCTTTTTCTAACAGTTGAAACTCTTCATTTTCTTCAAAAGCTGCCACACTTTTAATTTCTAAATGCTGTGGTGAGAGTTTGCTTAAAGAAGTACCCAGTAAATGGTGAGAGCTAGAGAATTGCTGAAACAATTCCGATATTCTTTGATAATCTTCGACCGATTGATTGAGGCGAAAATACCCCTCTTTTTTTAGCTCATCTTGCAAAGCATAATCAGCTTGAAGAGAACCTTTTTCTGCTAATGAGTTGATTTGCTCACACAATGCATGAAGCCTATCTATAAGAGCTATCTGTTTTTCTAGATGCAGCTCACTATTAACTGTGCGGTAATTTTGAATAAGCTCAATTGTATTAATAAATTCTTGATTTTGCTGCTTGATAGCAACAGCAGTTTTGAAAAGCGGAATATCAGAATGACTGGTTTCCTCAATTTCGCGACGGATTTCGTAAGATTCGAATAGCGAATAAGCCGATAATCCTCCGAATAGGACTAAAAAGAACGCGGCTAAGGCTCCGAGTTTATGGGTAAAACTTAACTGCCATACAAACGGGTTTTTATGATTTACCAACGTAGTGCCTCCAAGCTATTTTTTCTAATAGCGATGCCAATTGCTTTTGCTTTGAATAATAGGATCTAAATATTTATTAGCTTGATCTCAAAAATGCTCACAATATTCTCAGTATTCTTGAGTCTTTATAGTAAATTGAAACTTTTGCAAAACTTCTATCTACTTACACTGTATGAAAAATATAATTTATTTGTATCCGCCATTTTGCCGAATCAAAAAGTACTGCATGATGACGGCTGCAAAGGCAAATAAGCATTTTGAATAATGCTGGCTTTCATACTCTTTCCTGAACTTTTGCCGTAGGAAGTTGATTTTAGGCTGTCATTTACCGCTTTTACGCCAGAATAAAACTTTCACTTAACTTCTTTTTCTCTAAGTAAAAAACTGTATTGAATGAGCTAAATAATTTGATCAGAATTAAGTGTTTTTTCTAATAGATAATTAGTGAAAACTTGACCACGAGTGCTGACTTGCTGTTCCCGAACAACAGAAAATCCCATTTTTTGAAAAAATATTTTTGCGGTAATGCTGGCGTCTACAGTGAGGCGAGGCAATAATAAGCTGTCTGCTTTGGTTTCAATGGCTTGATAGATGCGAGAACCAACACCATGTCCTTGATAATCTTTGTGGCAATAAAAACAGTCGATGCGACCACTTTTTTCTAATTCGCCAAAGCCTAAAATGATGTTGTTTTCTGCGGCAACGAAAGTATGGCGATCGCCGCACATCTTGTCCCAGTCGCGAAAGTACAAATCATCGGGCGCCCATGCCCGGACTTGGTCTAGAGAATAATCACTTAAGTTTACTGTGCGAATTGTATCGTGAAAAAGCTGGGCAATTTGCGGAACATCTGTTGGCTGAAAAGGACGAATTAGCATTGCATCTAAAACAAAAATAATTGCTTTTTTAAAACTGGCGACGACTAAATACAAAGATGGCGATCGCCTGCAATAAAACAATATAAGCAAGGCCATAAATAGCACTCAAAAGTAACGTTTGTCCGTCAGGAATAACGCCGTAGACAGCTTCGTTGCGGAAGTTTAAACGGGATAAATCTGGCAAGATTGTGTAGAGATTTTCAGTGAGCAATTGAATGCCGGCATTGTCACTAATTTCGCCTAATTGGACGAGATCTGTACTGAAGTGACCCATGAGATAAATGCCAAAAGAAAACAGCGTCGCCAGCAAAGAACTCGTGAACACACCGAAGGCGATCGCCACCGCGATAATTAACATCAACTCTAAAAATAAATACAGAATTGAAACAAGGATTGGCCCGTGCGGAATGACTGTTGCTGACCAAAGCACAGACGATGAACTCTTTGCCCAAGCTAGCAGCGCAAAATAAATAATCGTCATGATTGCTAGCATGACGCCAACCACTCCAGACAAGCCCAAATGCTTGCCAATAATCAGTTCGGCGCGGCTAATTGGTTTGGGAATTAGCACCAAAATTGTCCGTTTTTCGATCTCTTTATTAACGAGTCCCGTCCCGACAAAAATCGCAACCAACACACTCAAAATTCCCAATAAGCCTAAGCCGAAATCAATCACAATTTTGTCGCCAGCCGTGGCCGATACATCCGGCAAAATACGCACAGCCAACCCGAATAACAACGCATAAAACCCCAAAAAATAGAGAATGCGGTCACGGATAACTTCACGGAAACAGTTGGTGGCGATCGCCCAAATGCGCTTGAGATTCATATTATTTTTATACAGGACAGCCCTTTGCAAAATCAGCATATCAAGATTGTTCACTCCCGAGACATTTAGATCCGGCCATGTTGACCCATTAAAGTCCCGAACCGTTTTTTGTATTACTCAATACTTTTTAACGTTTTGCTAAAAATCTATAGAAAAAGCAAAACAATAAGAGAAAATACAAAAGCCGTTTTCCACCAGTATATTTTCGTCCCATGAGCAATCCGAATGCTGAACAGCTCCACGTTTTTATGGTTCAGGCAAATATCGCTGACAAAGCAACGCTCGCAAGGCTTGCCGGTGTTTCAGAGCGAACACTTTACCGTCTTCAACATGGACTAATCCACACTTTTCCTATCGCTACAGTGGTTCAGCTCGCACAATGTTTGCAATTGTCTGTTGATCAATTTTTAGTCGCATTTTTACCCCAAGCCATCAAGCCGATTAACTACTTGCCCGATACCGTGCCAGCCACAGCCCTCGAAGATTTGGCTCAAGCACCAGCAGAACCAGAGATAGACCCCGCTGTCGTCGAGAATCTCAAAGCGGAATATCAGCGTCTCGAAACAGAACTAGCGACTCAAAGCGAAACGTTGAAACACCAATGGCAAGAGGAGTCCTTAGATATTCTCGAAGCGTGGCTTTTGCAATGGTCTGCCGCCGCTGATGCCGCCAAAAATAACGATAAGTTTCCGGCAAAAACATTGGTCACTCTAGCTCGGCCCATGACAGAATTAATCGAAAACTGGCAGGTAACACCGATTTCAGAGGTCGGAGAAATTGTGGAATATGACCCTCAGTTGCATCAGTTGGTCAAAGGTGATTTTGAGGTTCAACCGGGTGATCCGGTGATGATCCAGAACGTGGGGTATTACTGGGGCGATCGCCTGTTACACCGCGCCAAAGTTATCACCTAAAGGCCAAAAATATCCTGTTATGATCCTGAGCTTTCGCAAAATAGCAGAATCATTCATCATCACCATTCCTTGCAGAAACCATAGTGTCCACCGCCCTCGTCGTTGTTGATAACTCAGCTCAAAAACACAAAATCACTGAATATCTGCAAAAAAACGCCAATTTTTCGTTGCAATTTCCTGCCAACGTTCGTCAAGCGATGGAAATTGTCCAGAACTCTGCCCCTAACTTGATCGTTATCTGCTTGCTAGATCATAGTCATGCTGCCGAAAAATTGTGTGAAGCTTTCAGACAAATCAAGCTAATCAATCATGTGCCTATTTTGCTCATTCAGAATCAGCTACCTGATCGCTCGACACAAATTGCTGATGCCCAGTTGAACGAGAATTTTGCCGAACAAGAATTCACGCAAATTATCCGGCAGTTCACGATGGGCTATTGAACTAACCTGAGTTTTAAAATCTGCAAAATTTGAAATAGTGACGCGGAGAGGGAGAGAGCTAGGGAGGGGAAGACATTATAAAAAAAGTTTCGGTTCACAACACATCTTTAGTTAACCCTGTCCCTTTGTCTTCGAGTCTCCCTTTCACCTAGAATTTCTTCTTTAAACCCCTAATCCCTGTTCGGGTTAAACCGCTGTCGTCTGCTGTTGCTGGATGTTTGTAATGTATTCCCGAAATCGCTCCAAATCAGCTTGGATTGTAGATTCAACGACCCGACCCAAGAAAAGATTGTCCATCACCTGACCCAGAATGCCGGGGATACTGTAGGCAATGCTCAGGCGAACAATACTGGTTTCACGGCGATCATAAAAGCGCACTGCACCTCGATTTGGCAAACCGTCGATTGATTCCCACTGAATGATCTGCTGCGGAATTACTTTAATAGTGCGAGACAACCACTTAAATTCAAACGTGCCACTCGCCAGCTTCCAACGAGATAGATCGGGATTATCTTCTAAAACTTCTACCGAGTCGATCCACTTCATCCACTTCGGCATTTGCTCAAGATCTGACCAGAGTTCCCACACCATCTCAATGGGTGCGTTTACTTCCACTTGCACACTATGCTCTAGCCAGCCAGACATAAAACTTCATAATTTTCTATAGTTTCCTCACTGTAACAAAACTCATTGGCGATCGCCGCCACTTTTTAGATAGAAAGGTAACAAAAACAATATCGGTCAAATTGTAGACCGTCAAAAATTCTCACTACGAGTAAAATCAGTCGGTAACTAGACGAGACCATAAATCCATGACAAAAAAGTCTAAGAGCAAATCCAAAAGCGACTCCAAAACCAGTGCACCACCCAAAGCTGAAAAAGTAGCAACCACTTCACCACCCAAAACTGAAAAAGCACCAGAGTCGTCAGCGAAAACCACGAAAAAAAAGCAGAAAAAAGATAAAACCAAGAACGAAAAACAGTCAGTAGCAAAAGCGATCAAAGCAGAACGCAAAGTGTTGCGCCACACTTCCGAATCCGAGGGTAGCTCTCAGCTTTCCAAGAAGAAATATGAAAAGGAATTGGAACGTCTGCAACTCGAACTGGTAAAGATGCAGTATTGGGTTAAGCACACAGGCACAAAAATTGTCATTGTTTTTGAAGGACGTGATGCTGCGGGCAAGGGTGGCACAATTAAGCGCATTACAGAGCCGCTCAATCCCCGTGGTTGTCGAGTCGTTGCTCTCGGAACACCAAGCGATCGCGAAAAAACACAGTGGTACTTTCAACGATATGCCGCCCATTTACCCGCTGCTGGCGAAATCGTTTGCTTCGATCGTAGTTGGTACAATCGCGCCGGAGTCGAACGCGTGATGGGATTTTGTACGGATGAAGAATATGAAAAATTCATGCAATCTTGCCCAGAATTTGAACGGTTATTAGTCAGATCCAACGTTATTTTGCTGAAGTACTGGTTTTCCGTCAGCGATGACGAGCAGGAACGACGTTTTCAAGCTCGCACCACAGATCCAGCTCGCCGTTGGAAACTGAGTCCGATGGATCTAGAATCGCGCGATCGCTGGGTTGAATACTCCAAGGCCAAAGACAATATGTTTGCCCATACCAACATTCCGGAAGCACCATGGTTTACGGTGGAATCAGATGACAAGAAAAAAGCGCGCCTCAACTGCATCAGCCATATTCTCAGCAAGATTCCTTATGTAGATATGACGCCCGAACCTTTAGAATTGCCGCCTCGTAACATTGCACCAACTGACTATGAACGTCCACCAATTAATGAGCAATTTTTCGTGCCGGCTGTCTACTAATTAATTCAGTCGTTTGTTGACTCGGCAACCGTTTTAAACTTATTTTTAGACCGATCTTCACTGCTGCAAGCTGTATGTCTTGACGGCAGTATTTTTTATCTTGCGGCAAAATCTATAGTTAGCTCACGCTTTTACTAAAACGCAATTGTACGGAGATAGTTATCGATGGGTTTCAATTTAGAGCAGGTTCCAAGCCAGCAAGGTAAGAAGGCGATCGTCACTGGTGCGAATACAGGTCTCGGTTTTGAAACTGCATTGGGACTCGCAAAAGTTGGCGCGACCGTGATTATGGCCTGCCGCAATTTAAAAAAAGCGGAAACGGCAAAGGCGGAGATTTTAGCGAAAGTAGCCGATGCTGATCTGTGCGTGATGGAATTAGATCTTGCTAGCTTGGCTTCGGTACGACAGTTTGCGGCTAATTATCGAGAGCAATTTACTGAGCTAAATTTACTCATCAACAATGCGGGGTTGATGTTTCCGCCCTATACGAAAACGGATGATGGTTTTGAGAGTCAGATTGGCGTCAATTATCTGGGACATTTTTTACTAACTGCTTTGTTGTGGGCTTTGATGCCGGATACGCCTGAATCGCGGATTGTTTCTCTGAGTAGTAATGCGCACAAGTTTGGCAAGATTAATTTTGATGATTTGCAATCTGAACAGGATTATTCAGCGACAGCGGCTTATGGGCAAAGTAAGTTGGCTTGTTTGATGTTTGCGGATGAATTTAATCGGAAATTAGAGGCTAGTGGCAAGAAGCTTTTGTCAGTCAGTGCGCATCCGGGTGTGGCACAAACTGAGTTGGCGCGCTATATGCCAAAGCTTTTAGTGGCTGTGATGCGTTGGACGATTTTGCCTTTAATTACTCACCCGGTTGAGGCTGGAGCGATGCCAACTTTGATGGCTGCTTTGGCTGCTGATGTGCAGGGTGGTGAATATTTTGGGCCGCAGGGTTTGGCGGAAATGAAGGGTGAACCGGGTCGGGCATCGAAGGCGGAGCACGCTTTAGAGCTTGAGGTTGCCCAAAAATTGTGGCAGGTGTCTGAGTCGTTGACGGATTGTGAATTCGCGGTGTAGATGTGGGGCGATCGCCACTCTCTTTTTCTCAATTTTTCCGTGGTTAGTATGTCGTAAAGATCAATCATCTTCGCAATTTCAGCGAGCCTATTTATGAAAGTCAAACATATTATTAATCTCCACAAAGGCACAACATTTTTGTTTGTCAGCGCCTTGATGATGCTGTACCAGAACTTTTCGATTGGTGCTTGGGTTTATCTCGCGCTGCACGGCACTTATGGTTTTCTTTGGCTTTTAAAAGATCGCATTTTTCCGGACAAGCAGTGGGAAGAAGAAATTGCTCCTGTCGTGGCTTTCTTTGGCTTTTTCGCGATTTGCTTGTACTGGGTTGCCCCGTTCATCTTGATTAGTCAGAATGTTGAGCCGCCTTACCCTCTCATTGCGGTGGCGATCGCCCTCAATATTTTTGGCGTATTCCTGCACTACACCAGCGATGCCCAGAAATACTACACCCTCAAATATCACAAAGGTCTCATTACAGAAGGCTTTTTTGCCCGATGCCGCAACACCAATTATCTCGGCGAAATTCTAATCT
Source organism: Limnothrix sp. (assembly GCA_049644465.1). GTDB lineage: Bacteria > Cyanobacteriota > Cyanobacteriia > Cyanobacteriales > MRBY01 > MRBY01. Next base: position 4,196 of record JBARRZ010000005.1, on the reverse strand, counting down.
ACACAGCCTTTGCCCTACTAGCCATGCACTGGTTACCATTCCTGATTTTAGGCGGATTTATTGCCGGATTATTCTTTCCCAACATGCGCAAAAAAGACCAATCTCTATCCCGCTACCCAGAATTCGCAACCTACAAGAAAAACTCAAGCTTACTCTGGCCCAAACTATTTCTCAACAGCAGCAACACAGCGAAAAAATCAGCCTAAATTGCCAACCTAAATTACAAATTATCATCAGCACTTAAAACCATTGGCAAAATCCAGTAAGTTATACTTGAAAACGCAAAAAATCCCCACAACAACCCATAAGCCATGTCTGTCACCATCAACAACACAACAACCCTTGATAACGAATTATCAAATCGGTTCATTGATCTTGACCCCAACGGCTATTTCATCATTTACCTTGACCAAGAAGCCGGTTTAATTTGTGCCAAACATTTCACGAACACAATCAATAACCAAGGCCTAGCAACAGATCCAGAAACAGGCGAAGTACTTGCTTGCAAGGGTAGCTTAGCGCGCCCACACACAACCGTTTACAGTGGCCGTACTGCGAAAGAACTCGGCATCAAAATTACAGAAGAAGCAGATCCCTGTCCCTTATCAAGACTCGATCACGCCCTGTATCTTGGCCGCGAATTTGTCAAAGCAGAAATTGCTTTATTTAATGGTGAAGAATACGTTCAAGATTAGAGCATGAAATATACTAAAGTTTTAGTTGTTTTCATTATATTGAGCTAATTTTTGTTGGCGCAAAAATATTGTTTCACTTTTGCCAGATATTTTTTCTCAAAAAATCTATCAAAACAGCTTGGTATGGCTAATAGTAACTGAGCCAAAGTACAGATTGTTTATAAGTTTTCAAAGACAAGAGTTACTGAACTAAGTCGCTTAGAAGATATCCACATGCGGTAACTAAGTGATCAGGAAATCTCGTCATTAGTATGGTTGAAAAGTTGCTATATCTATTGAGCAGCCTTGCTGTAATACTTGCACGACAGCATAATATTATTTTGCTTGATCAATATCTTTGAAAACTTATCTGTTTAAAAGAAAATTTAGCGTCAACTAAAGTCAATTTCGATTCGGATTAAAAATAAATTTATGCCATCTCCTTTTTTATCAAAATTAAATAGTGCTGTTTCTACTGCTCTGTGCGTTGCATTTGGTGAAGAATTCAAAGATACAGATCCTTTAGTTGTGCTGGCTAGTAATCCGAAATTTGGGGATTATCAGTGTAATGTTGCGCTCTCGCTGACGAAATCTTTAAAGAAAAATCCGCGTCAAATAGCACAAAGTATTATCGATGCGTTGGATTTAGATGATGTTTGTGAACCTCCGGCGATCGCCGGCCCCGGTTTTATTAATCTGACGCTGAAACCTAGTTACTTGGAAACTTTGATTAAGGCGTTACAAAATGACGATCGCCTCGGTGTGGAAGAAACAAACGATCCGCAAAAAGTGATTGTTGATTTTTCCAGCCCCAACATTGCGAAAGAAATGCATGTGGGCCATTTGCGCTCAACGATCATTGGGGATTCGATCGCGCGGGTGCTTGAATTTTGCGGACAGTCGGTGCTCCGCCTAAATCATGTGGGGGATTGGGGTACGCAGTTCGGGATGCTGATTACTTATTTGAAAGAGGCTTATCCGGATGCGTTGACGAAGGCCGATGCGCTCGATATTGGTGATTTGGTGGCCTTTTATAAGAAAGCAAAAGTTCGTTTTGATGAGGATGAAGATTTTAAGACGGCATCTCGTCAACAGGTTGTGGCGTTGCAGTCGGGTGACGAGGAAAGCTTTCAAGCGTGGCAGTTGATTTGTGATCAATCTCGTCGGGAATTTCAGAAAATTTACGACATTCTCGATATCGAGCTGACAGAGCGGGGTGAGTCTTTTTACAATCCTTATCTCAGCGATGTTGTGAAAGATCTTGATGCAACGGGTTTGCTCGAAAAAGATGCGGGCGCACAATGTGTTTTCTCAGAAGGTTTTAAAAATAAGGATGGCGATCGCCTGCCGTTGATTGTTCAAAAATCCGATGGCGCGTTTAACTATGCCACAACCGATTTGGCCGCCATTCGCTATCGCGTCAAAGAAGACGGCGCTCAGCGAATTATTTACGTTACAGATTCTGGCCAAGCTAGTCATTTTGCCCAAGTTTTTCAGGTAGCTAATCGCGCTGGTTTCATTCCTGCAGAGGTGGAAGTTGTCCATGTGCCCTTCGGTTTGGTGCAGGGTGAAGACGGTAAAAAACTCAAAACCCGGTCTGGCGAAACCATCAAACTGAAGTCCCTGCTCGATGAAGCGATTGTGCGTTCCCGCGCTGATTTGGAAAGCCGTTTAGCCGAAAATGAACGCCAAGAATCCGCCGAATTTATCGAACACGCTGCGAAGATTATTGGCATTGGAGCTGTGAAATACGCCGATCTCAGCCAAAATCGTACCAGCAACTATATTTTTAGTTTTGATAAAATGCTGGCTCTCCAAGGCAACACTGCGCCTTATATGCTTTACGCTTACGTTCGCGTGCAAGGCGTTAGCCGTCAGGGTGGCATTGATTTGGCGACATTACCCACCGACACGCCCATTATTCTCACCGAACCCGCTGAGTTAGCCCTCGCCAAGCATATTTTGCAACTGGGTGAAGCACTGGCCAGCGTCGAGGCTGATCTGATGCCTAATCGCCTTTGTGAATATCTCTATGATCTCAGTCGAAAATTCAATCAGTTCTACGAAGCTTGCCCAATTCTCAAAGCAGAGGGCGATCGCCGCACATCTCGACTGATCCTTGCAGACACTACTGCGCGAACCTTAAAACTCGGTTTGTCCCTACTTGGAATTGAAACCTTAGACCGAATGTAAAACAAAATTAGCCGACAATAAACACGAACAAGCTTAAGAAGTGTAAAGAAAGTCTTTCCTTTTTTAAGACCTTTGATAACTTGTAAGCAAGGTACAAAATAAAAGCTTTGAAACAGTTTTTATCCATACGTAGAAATTGATGCCCTGTACCCGCCAGCGTCAGTTTTGCTCAAGAGTCTTACTCATTTTGCTAAAAAGAATAGTCTAACTGCACTTCTTAACGAAATTGGGTAATATAGCCGTGGCGATCGCCTGTTAGGTAAACCCCAAAGCAAAAGCTCATTGAGTTCCTATAAACCTCGTTTGTCATTTGGTTAATCTTTTTGTTAATTGAATTAAAATATGAAACCTACTCCCCCTGAGTAGGTTTTCGATTTTTAAGAGGTCAAATTTTCTTGTTGTAATAATTGATATAGAGTTGTCAGTTATTGTGAAAAATATTTAAATCTAGCTTTCTTTCGCAGTTAAGCTTCAGTTAAAACTGGATCCATTGGTGTATATTCCTGCACTGGATAGCCTTTTTCTTCAATCAACTCTTGCAGATGTGTTACCCGTTTTGCTGGGGCCGGATGGCTATTAAGAAAATCCCAATTCATTCCTTTTTCCTGACTTAATCGCTCAAAAAAGTCGATTGCACCAATCACTTGACCATAATTTTTATAGAGCAATTCCAAACCGTATTCATCAGCGGCTTTTTCTTGGGCTTGGGAAAATTTGGCCGAACTCAAAATTTGAGCGGCATCGGCGAAAAAGGTCACATCCCCAAAAAGCGAACTAATTACGGTGCGTACAACAAGAGTTCGGCCAATATTGCGGAGATGATCGCGATTTGCGAAGTGACCAATTTCGTGACCCAGCACCATCATTAATTCGTTTTCTGATTCCATCTGGTTTAATAAGCCTTGATAGACAATGATCGTATCGCCGGGAATCGCTGCGGCATTCACGACATCTTGGGGAATGTAGAGCAGATTGTAATCTCGCTTGGCTTCGGAATCGGCAGGAATTTGAGCTTCTAAATTATCGAGTAGAGTATTGAGTTTGTCTTGTTGGGGCGATTCTTTGGATTGGGGTTCGTAGACTTTGACGATCGCCTGACCTAGTTTTTTTTCCCAGCTCACAGGAATTTTGACGAGGAACCACATAAATGCAAAATTTAGCAACCAAATTAATAGCACAATTAAGCTAAGGAACATGCCGCCGAGGGTGAGTAATTCACGGGTGGTTGGGGGCGCGTTGCGATCGCTCCACGGATGCTCGGTGCTGTCTTCTTTGGGGCTGTGCATGACTTTAGTTTCCTAATTGGCCTAGCTTTGGGAGGAGTTGTTC
>JBARRZ010000004.1:0-20669 GCA_049644465.1 Limnothrix sp. | reverse complement strand
GGTGCAAACGACTATCTCACAAAGCCCATTTCTAAAGCAGAATTATTAGCACGCATCAAAACCCATTTGCAGCTATCGAATATTTCTGTAAAGAATGCCCAATTGTATTTTCAGTTGGGGGAAAGTGAGATTCGATTACGTAGTTTTCTCGAAGCCATGCCCGTCGGTGCCGTGATCGTGCGCCCCCAAGGGAAACCCTATTATTTAAATCGGCTCGCTACCGAAATGTTGCAAAAAGGCGTCGTCGAATCAGTGACCGTTAGTAATATCGCTGAAACTTATAATCTCTACAAAGCCGGGACTGACGAGCATTATACTTCGATGGATTTGTCACTCATTCAGGCATTACTCGGCAACACATCGGGGACAGATGATATCGAAATTCGTCGCGAAGATGGCGTGGTAATCCCGATTGAAAGTTGGGGGACACCAGTTAAAAATGAGGCGGGCGAGGTGGAATTTGCGATTGTCGCGTTTCAAGACATTACGAAGCGGCGGCGGACAGAACGGGAACGGCAAGAGTCGTTGCAACAGTTGTCGGATCTCAATGAAAGCTTAAGTCGCTTTTTACCTAAAGAATTTCTGCAGATTTTAGGTAAGACGAGCATTGAAGAGGTAAAGCTCGGTGACCAAATTCAGCGGGGTATGACGATTTTATTTGCGGATATCCGCGATTTTACGTCAATTTCTGAGCGTATTCAGGTGCAAGATGTTTTTGTGCTGCTCAATGATTATTTGAGCAGGATGGGGCCAGTGATCGAAGCGAATACGGGCTTTATTGATAAGTATATTGGCGACGGAATTATGGCACTGTTTCCTAATTCTGCTCAAGATGCGGTGCGGGCGGCGATCGCCATGCTGAAGTCTCTCGAACAACAACCCATTGCCCTTTATCCAGAGCTACAGATTGGCATCGGCATCCATACCGGGGATTCTCTGCTGGGTACAGTGGGCGGTAATAATCGCCTCGAAACAACGGTGATTGGCGACACGGTGAATATTGCGGCGCGGGTAGAATCTCTAACAAAATCTTATGGCGTGCGTTTGCTCATCACGGAAGAAACCTATCGAGCTTGTGAAAATTTGACAGTGCGGGAAATTGCTCGTGTAACAGTCAAGGGTCGCAGTCGTCCCACCACACTCTATGAAGTCTTGCTCGATTCTGATCGCAATAAGCGGGATCACCTCCTGCTATTTCGAGAGGCGATCGCCGCTTATTTTAGTGAAGCTTATGAGCAATCTTTACGACTATTTTTGGAATTACGACAACTCAATCCTGACGATACCGTCGCCCAGTTTTATGTCGAACAGCTAACAGATCGGCTAAAGCAAAATCTTAAAAACACGTTAGGGCAATGAATATTGCTGAGCCAACTGGAGAACGGAGAGGACGAGAGAAATGGTGACGCGGAGATTGCACCGCGAAAAGAAGTTTCGAGTCAAATTGATCTTTTTTCACCCTGTTCTTTTGTCCCCGAGTCTCCCCTTCTCCAAAAAATCGCCGCCAAGCCACTCATCTACAGAGCCAAAACCTGACCTAATTTTTCCATGCTTTCGTTGTACAACACATCCTTGCCCCAACGTTGCAATTGCTGGCCAAGAAGCTGTTCGGTGTTTTGATCATCGAGTGCTGTCACTTGCTGGATTCGGCAGGATTGGGCTGCTCCGCCAGACTCCATTTGCATACAACCAGAGGTCTCGGAGCAGAGTACTGTGCAGCAATCAACGTTGAGATTAGTCGAGGTTAATTTGAGGCTCACCAAGTCACCGACGACATCGCCAACATCTGCCATTGGTAATCCTGCAAGTTCTGTATTGATGGTTTTTTGGAGGCGATCGCTGAACTGAATGCGGTGGATCTCATAATCATCAGACTCGCGTTCAATCGATACCGGCGTCCAATCCATCCGACTAGCGAGCCAGCCCAAATACATCAACGCTTGGGTTGCATTACCCTTTTCGTAGTTGATCGTGACCTGATCGACTTCGGCCAAAGTTGCACGACGATCTGGGGGATCAAACGCAGCTGCAGTAAGTTCTTGCCAAGGCGCAAGGCGGCCCCAGTTTAGGTCGGCCATATTCTCACCTTGCTTGAGAATACTGCCAATTGTTTGCAAGCTTGCTTCGGAGTTATGGAACACACTGGAGTCAACAATCAGGGTATCAATCTCAGTGAGAATTCGCTGGAACAGACCATATTCTGTGTCTGGCGCGGCTTTCCACCAAGCAAATTTTGGTAGGTCTGGAACCATCAACTCGGTAATCACGCCGCTAATACGCTCAAGGGCTGCTGCTGTTCCCTGAAGCGTAATGTATTCACAGCAAACAAGTGTGCTACTACCGCGCTTGCTGACTGGACAGTAGGCTGAAACTTGTACAGAAATACCTTCATCTTTGCCAGCAGTTGGGCAGAGAGTGATAATTCGGCAGGGATTGGAGGAGGCGATCGCATCCGCTATACCTGCACTACTCAAATCCGCAGAATATTGAGGCAAAGAATGATCGCCCGCCGCCGTTTTCTCTTGCCACGCTGCCTGCAATTGTTCGAGCAGTTTGGGTGTCATTTTGCCCGTTTCCTTAAGACCATAGCTGGCCTGAGCTGCCTTGACCGCTGAATTAGTCCGCGATCCGGCGATGCCGTCAACTGGTCCAGAATAAAAGCCGAGATTTGATAATAAAGTTTGTGTCTCGTCTGGCTCATAAACCAAAAAACTAAAGGTTGTCGCCCGAGTCGCGCTTAATCCTTCATCAGAACTGGCATTTTGCCAAAGTTGAGCTAATTCAGCTTCTATTTCTTCGATAGAAACGTCTTTCGGCGCTTGGAGAGAAATTAAGGGTGAGGAAGTAGTAGGCATATTGTTTAGGAAATAAAGTAATCACAAATAAAACTTAGGGGTTCTCGAGAGAAAAAGTGGTTCGTGGCGATCGCCGCCGATAAGGTTCAGTAGAGAGATAATGTTCCACAGAGCAAGCTTTGACATATTTGCCCATCCCCGCTGGGATAATCGCTTGCTTAAAATCTTCTCCCGTAAATTCGAGCAAAGATTTCGGGTCTTCCCACATCGTCAACATCATATAGACAGCAGACTTTGCGCTAATCGGTTTACCCACTTGGCAAGAAACACAGCCCTGCTGATTGAGCACCGACTGAACCGAGATCAAAGCAAAATCTCGCTCGAAATCAGCTTGCAATTCCGGGAAGATTTCTACCTTGAAGATCCGTAAAATCATCTCTCTAAAAACCTCATTTTTTAGAGCCGTCGCCAGCGACGACCATCGCGGTTGAGTAAAAACTCCGCCTCAGTCGGCTCCCAAGTTCCCGCCTCATACTGCGGCACATTACTCGGATCCGAAGGCGCATCCCACGCCGCCAACGCCGGAGTTACAACTCGCCAAGCTTCTTCCACTTCGTCCGCACGAGTAAAGAGCGTTTGATCGCCCAACATGCAGTCCAGTAACAAACGCGTATAGGCATCTTGAGTTGCCATATTAAACGAAGAACCATAGCTAAAGTCCATGTCCACACTGCGAGTACGAATATCAGCACCGGGCATCTTCGCTTCAAAACGGAGAGAAATCCCTTCATTCGGCTGAATCCGCAACACTAATGTATTCGGATTAGCCTGTTTTGCTGCCGACGGAAAAATAGACAGCGGGACATGGCGGAACTGGATCGCAATCTCAGACACCTTTTTCGGTAGCCGCTTACCTGTACGCAGATAGAAAGGCACACCCTGCCACCGCCAATTATCCACAATGAATTTCATCGCAACATAGGTCGGCGTTGTAGAATTCGGATCAACACCCGGTTCATCACGATAGCCATCAACCGGTTTACCCTTCATCCAACCAGCACTATATTGACCGCGAATCGCCGATTTTTCCAAATTATGGACATCTGCGAGGCGTGTCGCTTGTAGAACTTTTGTTTTTTCGCTACGAATACTATCTGCATTGAGCGCATTCGGTGCTTCCATCGCCGTCAGACAAAACAGTTGCATCAGGTGATTTTGCAACATATCTCGCAGCGCACCGGAAGTCTCGTAATAGCCTGCACGATCTTCAACACCCACTGTTTCTGCCACAGTGATCTGGATGTGATCAACAAATTGGCGATTCCAGAGAGGTTCAAAGATGGCGTTAGCGAAGCGGAAAACCAAGAGGTTTTGGACTGTTTCTTTGCCTAAATAATGGTCAATCCGATAAACCTGTTCTTCACGGCAAACTTTGCCAACAACATTATTTAAAACTTGGGCTGAACCGAGATCTTTGCCGAAGGGTTTTTCGATGACAAGGCGCTCTTTGCTGGGATCGCTGAGCATACCTGCTTCGCCGAGATTCTTGATGCCGGGGGGGAAGAATTTGGGGGAAACGGCTAGATAGAAAACGCGATTGCCTCTAGTGCCTCGTTTTTCGTCTAATTCTTCGAGGAAAGTTTTGAGTTCGTGATAGCTTTCGACTTCATCCATGTTGCCGGGACAGTAGAAAAGCCCTTGTGAAAACTCATTCCAGAGTTCTTCGCTTCCTATGCCATCGGAAAATTCTTCAATGCCTTCCCGCATTTGCTCACGGAAATAATCGTGGCTCCAATCGCGGCGGGCAACGCCAACAATTGTGATTTCGGGTGGAAGAAGATTGTCTTTACGGAGGGCGTATAGGGAAGGGACGAGTTTACGTTTGGTTAGGTCTCCGGATGCGCCAAAAATCACCATGATGAGGGGATCTGGGGTGCGTTCTTGGCGGAGGCCAACTCTCAGGGGATTTTCTTGTAATGCAACCATATGTTGTGGGGGATGTTCGGTAATGAATCGTTAAAGGGCAAACCCCCAAGGTGGGGGCTGGGTGAGGGAAGTTAGACGGTTGCGAGTTGTTTCACTTTGGTTTCAAGGGATTCCATCAGAGACTCGAACGGTTTGATGAATTTATCGATGCCTTCGGCGAGTAGTTCATCCATTGTGGCGTCTAGATCAATGTTGACGTCATCATCGCCTAGGGCGGCAATAATTTTACGGGCTTGGTCTACGTTTGCATCGATGCGGCTAGCGGGATCGCAATGATCGGCACAGGCTTCGATGGTGTCTGGGGGGAGGGTATTAACGGTGTTTGCGCCGACGAGTTCGTCAACATACATCACGTCGCTGTACTCGGGGTTTTTGGTACTGGTGCTTGCCCAAAGGAGGCGTTGGGGTTTTGCGCCTTTTTCAGCTAGGGCTTGCCAGCGATCGCCACTGAAGATTTCGAGATAATGCTGGTAGGCAACTTTGGCGTTGGCGATCGCCACCTTTCCTTTCAGACCGATGAGCTTGCTGGCCACATCTTCACTGACACCAGATTTGATTTTGGCATCGAGCTTGTCGTCGACATTCACATCAATGCGGCTCAAGAAAAAGCTGGCAACGGAGGAAATATTGCTGATGTCTTCCCCGGCGGCAGCGCGCTTTTCGAGACCACGAATGTACGCCCAAGCAGTGTCGATGTAGGCTTGCACAGCGAATAAAAGGGTGACATTCACATTGATCCCTTCGCTAATGGCTTGCTCGACAGCGGGTAAACCTTCAGGAGTGCCGGGGATCTTGATCATCACGTTGGGACGCTTGATCGTTGCAAAATAGCGCTGCGCTTCGCTGATTGTCGTCTCGGTGTCTTCGGCGATGGTGGGGGGCACTTCGATGCTCACGTAGCCATCTAAGCCGTTGGTTTCTTCGTAGACTTTGGTGAAAACGTCACAGGCTTTGGTGATGTCGTCAAAAACCAAAGACTCGTAGATTTCTTGGGTGGATTTACCTGCTTCGATACCGGTTTTAATTGCGTCGTCGTAGATTTTATTCCCGGCGATCGCCTTTTCAAAAATAGCTGGATTGGAAGTGATACCGTGAATCCCCCTGCTGTGGATCAGGTCGGCCAATTCCCCAGAAACGATCAGGTCGCGGCTGAGGTTATCCATCCAAATACTTTGACCGTATTTACTATCAATTTCGAGAATTGGGTTGGCGGCAGTCATAAAAAGTGGTCTCCATTATTCTGTTGCGATCGCCCGACTCCTTTTTCAAACTTTTGCGAAAACGCATCGTAAAAAATACCAGTAGAATCGGGGATGTCTTCCCTCCCAACTTACTAAATATTTCTCAGAAATGCCCTTAAATATCAAAGAACCCTTCACTTTCTAAAAGAATGATGACTTCATTTGTGAGGCCGTCTTGATTTTGTGTCGAAAACCGAATTGTTCTTGACCAGATATCCACCCATCGACAATTTTCTACTTGGGTAGTCTGAATGTTAAATCTTTGAGTAATAAGGCTTTTGGCAAAGTGTTGCCGATGTTTAAGCTTTGTTAATAGCAGTAAATCATCCAGCTTTTAAAGTTAATAATTGCAACAATTTTTGAGAATTACTTTTCTCAAAATTTCAAAATAACCAAAAAAAATCAATCTTTAAGAGGACTTTTTCTTTAGGTTAATAATCGTCACTCAGAAATGTATTTCTAGATACAAAGTAGGAAAAAGTAGTCTATCTTTCGACAGAGTGAACGGGAAGAAAATAGTAGCAAAATCTTCAAAGAATGTTCGAATGACACCCAGACCAAATAGTTTTGTATTTGCTTACAGGCTAGAAATTGGTGCGACAACTTCGACCGAGTCACCATCTTTGAGATAGGCGGCTCCCTGAATCACGAGGCGATCGCCACCTTCGAGACCAGAAACAATTTCCACTTGATCGCTTGCCAGCAAGTCACCTAGTTCTACCTCAGTCGCTGCCACAGTGTTGTCAGATTGAAGGACAAACAAAGTTGCGGTGTTGCCATCTTGGGGGATAATCGCTGCCGTCGGCACAGTGAATCCAGCCGTTTGCCCAGTGATAATTTTTGCTCGTAATAACATCCCCGGCTTGAGTTTATCGTCTGCGGCCAACTCAATTTTTAATGTCGCTTGGCGAGAAGCTTGGTCAACAGTCGGGACAATTTCTGTAATCGTGCCAGCACTCCGCAAATTGGGATCGCTATCGGCGGTGGTTACAACCGTTTGTCCCACTTTCACTTCGCTGAGCTGTGTTTCTGGTAATTTCGCCAACAGTTCCAACTGCCCACCTTCAACAATCGTAAAGAGTGAATCCATGCTGGAGGTGAGGTCGCCGATTTTGGCCGATCTTTCGATTACTTTGCCACTGCGAGGCGCGGTAATTTGGGTTTCCTGTAGACGGGTGGTAATCAGGCTCACTTGCGCTCTGGCTTGGGTCAGTTGCGCTTGGGCTTGGGTGATCACTTCCATGCGCGTCCCCCGTTGTAATTCGGCGAGGCGTTGTTCTGCTTCGCGTACGCTAGCCTGATTTTGCAACAAACTTGCTGCGGCGGAGTCACGGCGGTTACGGGTTTCGTCTAAGCTATCGGCGGCGATCGCCCCTTCTGTTAATAAACCCTGATTTCGTTCTAGTCGTTGTTTTGCCAATTGAAGATCTGCTTGAGTGCGATCAACTGCGGCCTTAGCTTGCAACACTTGCTCCCTTGCGCGGGAAATTTCTTCTGGTCTGGCTCCCGATTGCAGTTCCGCGAGACGGGCGGCGGACTGAGTCGCTTGGGCTTGAGCTTGGAGCAATTCGGCGCGGAGTCCATCGTTATTCAACTGAGCGAGCACTTGACCTGCCTTTACAAATTCCCCTTCCTGCACGAGTAAATTCGTAATTTGCAAGCCTGTGCGCGGCGACATCACCGAGATCAAATCAGCGGCGGCGACTGTCCCGACAACTTCTAATGTTTTGGCGATCGCCTCAGATTCCACCGTAATCACCGTAACAGCACGACCGGGAGCTTTCGGCACCGTTTCTTCCGCAACAGGTTCTGAGCCAGTATCTTCACCCGACGTTATTTTTCCAACGATCCCCATCACGACGACACCAATCACCAAGCCCAAAGCCAGACTTTTCCAAGCGAAACCCTTCGATTTCTGAGGCGTTGGTTCTGGATCTTGATTAGACTGGGTCGGCTTCGGAGCGAGCTGGGTCACGATAGTACCGTTGTAACATTGCTTAATATTTATCTTAAAAAACTTTTGGCACAAATGGTGGACTTCCGCCTAGAAAACTCTTAGTCAAATGCACGATAATAAGAAAATTGCCTCCCAAATCCCTGTCCATGACCCTTGAATTCATCTCGCTCGAAACGCTTCAACTACTCGCAAAAGAATACGGTTATTGGTCAGTCTCGGTTGGTGTCGGTTTTGAAAATATGGGTATTCCGCTTCCCGGTGAGGCCATGACTCTCCTTGGCGGTTTCCTCGCAGGCAGCGGCGAACTGCAATATCGGTGGGTGCTAGCCACGGCGATCGCCGGCGCTTTTGTTGGCGGCAACATCGGCTACTGCATCGGCAAAGTCGGCGGACTGCCGCTGCTGCACAAAGTTACTCGTCCCTTTGGCATTGGCGACGAGAAAATAGAAGAAATTCGGCAGCAATTCCTCGACAACGCACCTAAAGCTGTCTTTTTTAGTCGATTCGTAGCTTTTTTCCGAATCTTCGCAGCGCCAACTGCTGGCATTGTCCAAATGCCTTTACCTTTATTTTTAGCCTGTAATTTCGCTGGAGCCGTTGCTTGGAGCCTTGTCACCGTGACTGTGCCCTACTTTCTCGGCAAAGTATTTTCGTTTGCAGAAGTTGCAGCAATTATGGCTAAGTTTGGCTTTATTGTGTTTATCCTAATTGTTGCGTCAGTGATCGTTCCCATTTGGTTTGATCGTCGTAAAAAAAAGCGGCGATCGCCCAGCAACTAAGCCAGTATTTCGTTAAATTAGCTCTCGGTTTTCTACTGTCTTCGGCTGCTCAATTGCCCACTGCGTGTCAAAATCTCGGAGAGTATATAGCGCGAAGCAAGCTGCCAACATCGGCCAAGCCGCGAAAAACAATAAATTTGGCCCATCAGCATAAGGTGCAAAATAAACTTTAAAAGCTGAAAGCGTTGAAACAGCGTGCATGAATAGCACTAAAAGATAGCTAATTTTTTTCTGAAAACCTGCCACAAACGCCAAAATAATCAGCATTTGGATCGCACCAATAAGATAAATAGGTGCATTTCCTAAACCGCCAATCAAATAAAACTTTTCAAAAACTGCTGCACCATGGGCCGGGCGGAAAAACTTATCTAACGTCCACATCAGCATCACAAGAAAGACGCTAATTCTTAAAAGAAATAAGGCTAAGGGCAAACGCTTTTCTAAAGTCATGATTTTACCTGTGAATTAATGAGTGAATGACTTAAACGAGTGACCCCCCGCAACTCGAACCGCTCCCAGCAGTACAACCGTAACAATAAGGTTTTGTTGCGACTAAATCGATTAAGTCAAGTGTTTTTGCTTTAATTAGTTTCGCGACTGTCAAAGGTTCCCCTGATTTTGTACGGGCAGGCAAATTTTCCATTTGATTAAAATCACAGTCAAAAATGTTGCCGAGATAATCAATAGAAAGCTGACTACGACACATCAAGTTAGCGACAGTTGATTCGTTGTGATGTGCTTCGAGAAATTGCAAATAGGGAAGATGCAAATCTTTTATTTCTAAATAATTTTTAACTCGCCCAATCGGCAAATTTGTAATTGTAAAAAGGTTATTGAAATCAATCTGAAAATTTTCTTTTAGATAGGTTTTGTAGTCTTTTTCTAAACCAACTTGGTCTGGCGTGAGTGAGAAGTTTTCATTACGAGGCACAGGCGGATTGTAAACCAAATCTAAATTCAACTCTGGGTTTGTGCCATAGCCAAGCGCATTTAGTTTTTGGATTGCCGTAATCGAATCTTGATAGACGCCTGCGCCGCGCTGTTTATCGACATTATCTTCTAAATAACAGGGGAGTGAGGCGACAACTCGCACTTTATTATTCGCGAAATATTCGGGTAAATCTTCGTAGCCTGCCACGAAGAAGATCGTCAAGTTTGACCGCACAATGACTTCTTTGCCGTGGGCGATCGCCGTTTCTACAAGCTGACGAAACCCATAATTCATCTCCGGTGCGCCGCCTGTCAGATCAATAGTTTTGATTTGCGGAAAATCTTGAATCAGCTGAATTAATTGATCACAAATTTCTGGCGTTAATTCTTCAGTTCGGTTTGGCCCAGCTTCGACATGGCAGTGAGTACAAGCGAGATTACATTTTTTGCCGAGGTTAATTTGTAGCGTTGTAATTGGTGCTTTTGTGAGGGGTTGAGTCAGCTTTTTTGAAAAGGGAGTGACGGCTAATTTTGTTGGAGTCTGAACCATGGCGATCGCTTATTTTTTGTATTAATAAAATAGATCCCCTCGCAAAGTAGCAAAGGGGAATTGAGACTAGTGAATTGGGAAAATTGTCGTTTAACAGCAGCTATCAGTCGAACAAGATGCTGTGCCGTCAGTGAAATTTGTGACTTGATAATCTTCACCCTTTGTTTCTTTCGGGTGGCGGCGAGCATCAACGCGACAATTGAAATTTTCTGCGGCGTTTAATGGCACTTCTTCAAACGGTAAAATCGGAATAAATTGATCTGCGTAGGGGCCTTCCGCGCTAGTTAAAATGTTGAAAGTCTTATTGCAAACTGCCATGCGATCGCCCCGAAAATAAGTATGGCCGTCATCATCCTTAACCTGTGCCCATGGGCCTTTGTAGACCACAGCTTGGTTGCGCTCGAGACAAACGCCTTCTTTCCCTTTATAAGCGCGGAGAGTCATCGAACGAAATTCAATGCCGTCAATTGTTTGCCAAGGTTCTGTCTCACGGCTAAGAATTTCTACACCATAAAAACCCGCATCTTCAAACATCTGTAAAAACTCAGCTTCGAGAAACGCGCCAGAGATGCAACCACTCCATAATTCAGGATCATTCATGATTTTGTCGGTGGGAACTTCATCACAAACAATGTCAGAAATAACCGCGCGACCACCTTTTTTAAGCACACGATAAATCTCTTGGAAAAGCTGCTCTTTATCAGATGGTTTAACCAAATTTAAAACGCAATTAGAAATTACGAGATCCACACTGTCAGCAGCGATTAATGGAGTCTCATCGCGTAAACGTTCGGCTTCAGTTTCGTAATTGGTGATTTGCTCAACGGAAGTGATGGGATTTTCTGCTAGCCATGTTTGTAACTTGTCGAGGGGAAGTTTTAGATCTTGAATTTTGCCCTTCACATATTCGGTGTTGTAAAAGCCGATTTTCTCGCCAATTTCTGTTTGATAGCTGCGAGCGAGATCCAACATGACATCGTTGAAATCAACGCCGATTACTTTGCCCGTTGCGCCGACTTTTTGGGCGACCATGTAGCAATTTTTGCCTGCACCAGAACCGAGATCGACGACAATATCTCCTGTTTTGGCGTAGCGCGTAGGGTCGCCGCAACCGTAATCTTTGGTCAAAATTTCGTCGGGGATGACGTCAAGATATTGCACATCTTGGTATTCTGTCGGGCAACACAGGCTTGGTTCATGTTCTTTTGCGCCTGCTTGGTAGCGGTTCAGGACTGCATCTTCGATGTCGTAGGCGGGTGTTGTGCTCTGGTCTAGCATAGTTAGTTGCGCGTTCAAAAAATTCTGAATGTTGATGATTATATTAAAGGCGATCGCTGAGATTCTGCTGAGATGTGAGTGAAATAAAAATTTGTTTCAAATAAACGTTATTCGTTCGTGATTGTCTAGGTGACAGTAGGCTGCCAGTTTTCGACGGCAAGATCAAAGGAAATAGATTGTTGCCTACAATGGTTTAGACAATTTGACCGTTATAACCATGACCTCTACCCCTACTGAAGTTGGAACTGCCTTTGACCGCGAGATGATGCAACGCTGCATTGTGTTGGCGAAACAGGCGGCGGGTCGCACTGCTCCGAATCCGCTGGTGGGTGCGGTGGTTGTCAAAGATGGTGAGGTTATTGGTGAAGGGTTTCATCCTGGCGCAGGTCAACCCCATGCGGAAGTTTTCGCGTTACGAGAAGCGGGGGACGAGGCGAAGGGTGCAACTATTTATGTCAGTCTTGAACCTTGTAATCATTATGGCCGGACACCTCCTTGTAGTTTGGCTGTGGTGAAAGCGGGCTTAGCAAAAGTCGTGGTGGGTATGGTTGATCCTGATCCGAGGGTTTCGGGCGGTGGGATTCAAACGATTCTAGATGCAGGAATTGAAGTTTTGGTTGGGGTGGAAGAACGGGCTTGTCGCGAGCTAAATGCGGGTTTTATTCACCGAATTTTAAACAAGCAACCGCTAGGCATTTTTAAATACGCGATGACGCTTGATGGCAAAATTGCAACGACGACGGGCCATAGTGCCTGGATTACTCATTCTGAAACAAGGCATTTGGTACATCAATTGCGGGCGACTTGCGATGCGGTGATTGTGGGTGGGAATACGGTGCGTTTGGATAATCCTTACCTCACGACTCACAATGTGGCGGCGCATAATCCGCTACGGGTAATTGTGACTCAGCGGCTCGATTTCCCGAAGGATCGTCATCTCTGGGATACGGCGATCGCCCCGACTCTAATTCTCACAAAACCGGATGCGAATCCTGACTTACAGAAATATTTGTTGGATCGAGGCGTTGAGGTGGAGCACATCGATCCGGTTTCCCCAAAAGCTGTAATGCAATATCTTTACGAGCGCGGCTGTTTGCAGGTGCTGTGGGAATGTGGGGGAACGTTGGCAGCTCAGGCGATCGCCGACGGCACAGTACAGAAAGTGATTGCTTTTATTGCCCCTAAAATTATTGGCGGACAGGGCGCACCAACCCCCGTCGGCAATCTCGGTTTGACACTAATGGATCAGGCATTGCCATTAGAAAACATCACTGTACAAAATCTTGGCTATGACTTCGTAATCGAAGGCGATCTAGTCACCCAATAAACAATAAAAGGTGCGGCGATCGCCTCCAAAAAATGGCTCAAGGTTTACGTACAAATACCTTGTTAATTAGAAGGTGCAATATCCTTCGAAAGATAATCCGCGTTTAACAAAAAGTTTCTTAACGCAGACGGAAAAGATCCATGTTTCACCATTTTACCAAGACATTCTCCTTCATTGTTATATCCTCCACGGCACTCCTCCAAACCCCAATCAGAATCTTGATCATAACGTTTTAACATCAAGTCCCAAGCCGGAATTGTTTCACCCAAAATTGCTTTTGTCGCGACATATCCCGCCAAAACACCATTCACTTCATAGCCTTCTTTTTTCGCCATTTCGATAGATTGCCACATGGCTTGTATAGCGCTGCGGTGTAGTGGCAAAAACTCAGTATTTTTAGAAATATCTACCATTTCCAAACCAGCCAATTGTAATACTTGAACGGGTGGAAAACTGCCCGCATAACTACTGTATTTGTAAAGGAAACGGTTGTCGCGAGTGATGAATTCATAAACACCGTTTTGATCAAAATCTTCGACGCCGTCAACACCACCATCAAAGAAGCCAACATCAACTACTTTCCACTGGGAAGTTGGGGTATGGAAAGTGAGAACTTGCACTTCATTGCAACAGTGAGCACCACCAGTGAAGCTAGAAAAAATCACCTCTGGCAAATTATTCGACTGATCCATTTCTGCGATCTGCACTTGACTCGACGGAAATGAAGAATAAGTGGCTGTCGTTTCGATTGTTGTACCACCGCCAGTCACGTTCAATACGGGGACGCTATCAAGACCTCCATCTTCGGTAATGCGCTGCTCGTAGGTCAATATTGCTTGTACACCTTGGGACAGAATTGTGTTTTGCTGATTTTTGTTTTCTCCGCTTAGGTCTATGCTGACGATTTCGGCGAT
This sequence comes from Limnothrix sp., assembly GCA_049644465.1. GTDB lineage: Bacteria > Cyanobacteriota > Cyanobacteriia > Cyanobacteriales > MRBY01 > MRBY01. The sequence goes on along the minus strand of JBARRZ010000004.1, from coordinate 6,912 downwards.
CGCCGGAGACACAGCGAAGCAGGAAAATAGGGAAGTTCCGAGTGCGGCAGTAATGAGCTTTTTCATAAATATTTCTCGAAAATAGGTTTTGTATTTGTAGACGAGTGGCAAGCAGACTTGTTCGTACATTAATGATATTCATCTATCACTGAAAGGCGATCGCCTGAATGATTATTCTTTAGATAAATTTCTTGATGAGGGTAAAAGAGAAAGGCGATCGCCCTTTTCCTTTTCAGAAGGTCGCGGCAGTAAGCTGAAGATTTGGGAAAGTAGGAGAGGCGATCGCCCTCTTCGAGTAACCCTACTGGATAGAAATAGATGCGGTGAAATTTTTAAGATCTATTCGTAGAGATTTAAAACACATTGGCAAATTCTCTGCCAACTCTTCCAATCTTTTGAACTTTAAATTTGTACTGTAGATATTACGAACGACATGACGAAAAGAACAATATTCATCCAGCAAATTTTTTGTTTCTTTTGTGATGACAAAAGGACGTAAACCATCGAGATCAGCCGTCATTTGTCGCAATAGTTGACGATGCCAATCAGCAGTATCGGGCACAGACTGATCAACTGTTTGGGCAATTTGTTTAAAGATGCGTTCAGCCCCAGAATAAAAACTATGGAGATTCAACGCAATGCTACCAAGATAATCCTCATCCTGAGTTGCTCTTAGCTTTTGAAGTAAGCGTTGATTATTTTCGACAAGTTTGTCTATTTCTTCCAATTCCTGTCGAATTTGTCCAATCAAAACAGCATATTGAATATTTGTCATTTGGCGCTGTGGTGCAATAGAAACAATAGGAAAATCTTCTACAGATAACCCACTTTGAATAATCTTAGTTTGTAAAGAAGATTGTGCCGATTCAAACTGGATTAAATCGAACAAAAAGCTATCACTTAAGTCTTGTAAATCACCTAATGCTTGATAGTAGTCTTGGTCATCCAAATCCCAAACAGCCAAGTCAATATCAGAATTTCTCCTAACCTTTTCTGTTTCTGTAAGAGAACCAAATAGCAAAACTTTACTAGCTTGATATTTTTTCTGTAGGAGATAAATTGCCTTATTCGCAATAGCTAAACCATCTAATTGGCGGCGTTGCTGTTGTGCAATTTTGGGGGTAGAGATAACGGGAAATATAGTCACCATGACTGCTGTATCCTACGGAATTTTCATTCACTAATTTGCAAAATCTCTGTAGCTGTAAGTCTAAGTTTAGGAAAAGCGGGAGAGGCGATCGCCTGATTTCCTTGTAATAATTTGATCTGATATTCACCATCAACCAAAGTGCAAATCGAGAGAGTCGGCTGCTTAGGTTTCCCGATGTAGCGAACACCACCCAAACCAGCGTAGTCAATAATCCAATACTCAGAAATTCCCAAAGCCGCATAATCTTCAACCTTGCGAGCATAATCATTTTGCCAATTACTACTGACAACTTCTGCCACAAATTTAATTGAGCTGCCTAGAGTCAAAATTGACTGTTCCTGCCAAATGGGTTCTTTGCCCAATTCGCGACGATCGACAACTATCACATCAGGGCAAAATGCTGTCATCGCCGCGTCTGCCGGACGAAGCAAACCTCGTTGCAAAACAAACCACGGCAAATTAGCGAAATCAATCTGAACGCATAATTTCGTTGTTAGAAATGCCGCGACTTCTTCATGTTTGCCCGTCGGTTCCAAGTCAAAAACCTCACCGTCAATTAACTCATAGCGCTTGTCGCCAGCATACCGAGCCAAAAAGTCTTGGAAGCTTAACGACTGACTTTGTGATATTCGATCGATTGCAAGGGTCATAAATCACCGCCGCACCATCAGTGCATTAAGCCTATTAAGTTCAAACTTGCTTCTATTTTAATCTTCCTGATAAGCATCCATCCCTTCACAGGAACAGACCAAGTGGCGATCGCCAAACGCATTATCAATCCGACCGACTGCCGCCCAGAATTTATAGGTTTTCAGCCAAGGCGCAGGATAAGCCGCAATCTCCCGCGAATAGGGATGTTCCCAATCACCACAGATGAGCGATTCTGCCGTGTGAGGTGCATTTCTGAGCGGATTATCTTCTTTTGAAATGTCTCCCGCTTCAATTAATCGTGCCTCATCCCGAATGGCAATCATCGCATCACAAAAACGATCTAGCTCTTCCAAAGACTCACTTTCCGTCGGCTCGATCATCATCGTTCCCGCCACTGGCCAAGAAATTGTCGGCGCATGAAAACCATAATCAATCAGCCGTTTCGCCACATCTTCTACAGTAATATCTGCCGATTTTCGGATCGGACGCAGGTCAATAATGCACTCATGGGCAACACAACCATCGGCCCCTTTAAACAGCACTGGGTAATGTTCATCCAGACGTTTGGCAATGTAATTGGCGCTGAGAATCGCCGTTTTTGTCGCCTTCGTTAAACCATCTGCTCCCATCATCGCGATGTACATCCAAGAAATGGGCAAAATGCTTGCACTACCAAAAGGCGCTGCTGAAATCAGACCAATTTGATCATCATTGCCCACCAAATCCGTTTTCGGGAGATAGGGCACAAGATGGGCTGCAACGCCAATGGGGCCAACGCCGGGGCCACCTCCACCATGGGGAATACAGAAAGTTTTGTGTAAGTTCAAATGGCAGACATCCGCGCCAAAATCACCGGGACGACAAACGCCGACGAGAGCATTCATGTTCGCGCCGTCGAGATAAACCTGTCCGCCGTGGCTGTGGATAATGTCACAAATATCTTTGATGCCCACCTCAAAAACGCCGTGGGTGGAAGGATAAGTCACCATCAACCCCGCCAAATTATCTTTATATTTTTCGGCTTTGGCCTTGAGGTCTTCGATCTCGATATCGCCTTGGCTACTGCAACATTTCACCGGAATCACTTTAAAGCCACACATCACGGCGCTGGCGGGGTTTGTACCGTGGGCGGATTCGGGGATGAGACAAATATTTCGTTGGCGATCGCCGTTTTTAATATGAAACTGACGAATCACTTGCAAACCCGCATATTCCCCTTGGGAACCCGCATTCGGTTGGAGAGAAACCCCCGCAAAACCCGTGATCTCCGCGAGCCAATTTTCTAGCTGGTCACACATTTCTTTGTAGCCGTTCGTCTGACTACGGGGCGCGTAAGGATGAATTTTGCCAAAGTTCGCCCATGTGACGGGAATCATTTCCGCCGTGGCGTTGAGTTTCATCGTGCAGGAACCCAACGGAATCATCGAAGTGGTTAGCGACAAATCCTTACTTTGCAAATAGTGAATATATCGCAAAAGCTCAGTTTCGGAGCGATGGGTATTGAATACTGGATCGGTTAAGAAGGCACTTTGGCGCTGCAAATTTTTGGGGAAACTGGGGCTGATTTCCCGCTCGATTTGCTCCAAAGTAAAGGGCAATTGCGCCTGTCCACTAAAGAATCCCAAAATTGCTTTGACATCTTCGGTGGTGCTGGTTTCGTCGAAACTGATGCCAATATCACCCTGCTCGGAATACCGCAAATTAATCGTTTGAGCTTCTGCCGCGTCACGAATTGCTGCCAGCTTTTCTGGGTTAACTTTCACTGTCACCGTATCGAAAATAGGCTCTGTACCGACGACATAATCCAGCTTGGCTAAACCGTGGCTACACAATTGAGCGAGTTGGTGGGTCTGGGTGGCGATCGCCTTTAGCCCTTCAGCACCGTGATAAACCCCATACATCGAGGCCATCACCGCGAGGAGCACCTGCGCCGTACAAATATTACTGGTCGCCTTATCCCGTCGGATATGTTGCTCGCGAGTTTGCAGCGCTAAACGTAACGCAGACTTGCCGTGGACATCCTTCGAGACCCCCACAATTCTGCCGGGAATTTGTCGCTTATATTGATCTTTCGTCGCGAAAAATGCCGCGTGGGGGCCACCATAACCGAGGGGAACACCAAATCTTTGGCTCGTTCCCACCGCAATATCTGCCCCCATTTCACCGGGCGGCGTGAGTAAACAGAGGCTGAGTAAATCCGTCGCCACCGTCGCAAACGCCTTTTGAGCATGGGCTTTGGTGATAAATTCGCGATAATCATAGACTGCCCCATCCGTCGCTGGATATTGCAGTAGCACCCCAAAAATATCTTCGGTAATGTCAAAAGTGCGATGGTCGCCAACGATCACATTAATGTCTAACGGAATGGCGCGAGTATGAATCACCTCAATGGTTTGGGGGTGGCACAGCTCCGACACAAAAAATGAATTGGCTTGCTTCTTTTTGCACAGCCCGTAGCTCATGCTCATCGCTTCCGCCGCCGCCGTCCCTTCATCTAGCAACGATGCATTGGCAATTTCCAAACCTGTCAACTCAATCACCATCGTCTGAAAATTGAGCAGCGCCTCCAATCTGCCCTGAGCAATCTCCGCTTGGTAGGGAGTGTAGGCGGTGTACCAGCCGGGGCTTTCTAAAATGTTGCGCTGAATCACGGGCGGCGTAATGCAATCCGCGTAGCCCATGCCAATAAAATTCTTAAATACTTGATTCTGATCGGCGATCGCCGCCAAATCTTTTAGCGCTCCCAGCTCACTGCGAGCTTCCGGCAAATTCAACTTTAATTTCTGGCGAATTTTGGCCGGAACCGTTTGGGCAATCAGCTCATCCAGCGACCCGTACCCTAAAAATGCCAACATTTTTGCCGCAGCAGCATCACTAATCCCAATATGGCGGCGAGAAAATGACCGCTCATCAGAAGTCGCAGAGAGAGTCGGGATCTGTTGCAGATTGACCATGAAATTACCGGAGAATTACAGCACAAGCATTCATCATATTATTAACGAAATCAGGCGATTGCAGTCTGCTTTACCATAAATATGACTTTTCTCTCTTAACCAAAGCACTCAGAAGAAGACTCAGAGAAAGGGAGACGACGAGACAAAGTGAAACGGGGATAAAGAGATTTGTTGTGAGCCGAAACCTTTTTCCGTAACATTTCCCCATCACCCACTGTTTCTCCCCGCATCGCCTCCACAACATCTCCCACTCTCCGCGTCTTAATTTCAAGCTTTCCTGATCTCGACTTAGGTCAATGACAACCAAATTCTAGTGACTCGCAAAAATTAATAGCTGAGCTAAAATCTTGCCGAATTAAAAAAAACATGATTAACTAGTCAAAGTGCCTAAAAGGGGGTGTGGCGGAATGGTAGACGCTGTGGACTTAAAATCCATTGACCTTTATCGGTCGTGAGAGTTCAAGTCTCTCTACCCCCACTTTAAATAATTGGTACAAAAAAAGTGGAACTTCGGTTAATAGCTGAGGTTCCACTTTTTTGATCGAAATTGTTTCCTTGAAATTAATTCAACAGCGAGCCAACAGTAACTGACTGAAGCGATTGATTAGAATCGCTCGACACTACCCAAGAAGACAGGCTCTACCCGGATTGCCTTGATGCTTGCGGGACGAACGACCATGAATTCTCCCTGCATGTTTTTGATCGGTACGTTGATGAAATTTTCTTCATCAGCTTTGGGGATCAGTGTATTGCTATACCATTTTTGAAATTCTTTGATATCACTGAAGCGGATTTCTTCTCGGTGACCCCCTTCGATCATGAAATAAACTGCATATTCGTCTGCTTGTCTGGGCATGGCGTCTGTTTCGTCAAAAAGTTTGAACTGGGACTAAAAATAATCATGCAATGATGATCTATGCCCTAGTTTATCTTAGGTTGCTGGGAATGCAATTTAAGATATGAGACGGTAGGATTGCAGACTGCTCTCTAAAAGTGTGGGCAGCGTTTTAGTGAGATCTGCTGCATTACTGAAACTTAATTGACGATGTTCTGGCAAATTGAACGGTAATACTCCGTCTAGCTCTTTGTCTTGCTGGGAAAGTAACAATATCTGATTGCTGTGTTTGTTTTGTAAGCTGTAGCCGAGTTCTAGGCAGACTTGGGGATCACAGAGTAGGCGATCGCCACTAGCTGCGAGGGGCGTCAAATCGACGATGTGTAATAGGCTTTGGCGGATTTGGCGTAACTGGGTGTTGTTGACTCGCCATGATTCGCTTGGGCTGACTGATGAAAATTTGATTTCAACGGGAATACGGCTGGTTTGATTAAGCTGCTGAATACTTTTTTGTAGGGTTGTGGCGATCGCCTCTTTGGCGGCAGCATTGACCGACTGAGCACTGAGATAAATGTAGGGATGGAGCCAGTTAATCGCGTCTTTTTTCGTAAAATAAATTTCCTGCGATCGCACATCCACATTGGCGATGAGATAGGAGCCACTGCCTTCGATATAAAATTCGATGTCTTCTCCTGCCAAATATCGCTGAAACCAGAGAGACTCCGCAATTACAGCCGCTTCGTCGAGAAAATCCGCCCGCAGTGCTGACTTCAGTAAACTATTGCGATTCAGTCGTAGGTCGTGGGGACGCTGAATCACTTCGGCGATAGGTTGATAATGCTCTAGATACCATGCCTTGAGCGCGATAATTGCCATGGGATGCCACTCGAATCAAAAAACAGTACGAATGATCTTAGCAGTAAACGCTGATATCTTCACCTGCGACATCGGCAAGATAGCAAAGGGCACGGAAGCGGAGACCGACTAATTCGTCATAAACAGGATTGAGTTTGCACAAGGGCGGAATGCTGAAGAGTACACGACCGAGTAGGCTAACATCGCGAGCAAAGGGGCATTGGGCTGGAATAATGCGGCAAACGAGGTGAGCAGGTTCTGAATCGCTGAATTCAATAGAATTGAGCCAAAAACGGATAGATTGGAAAATATCAAAGCGGCGGTTGGTGAAAGAGCCGGAGTATTGGAGATTGCTGCGGTTGCTGTTTGAAAGATCCATGGCGATCGCCTCTTTGAAGGATATATAGTAATTGCTGCAAACGAACTGAGCGCGAACTTCCTCGATTGGTTAAAAGACAAGCTTGAAT
>JBARRZ010000003.1:0-8857 GCA_049644465.1 Limnothrix sp. | reverse complement strand
TCGGCGATCGCCCCTTCGAGAGAATCTTCGCGAGTCGTACTTACTGCGTCCGTTGCCATCGCGACAACTTGTGATTGAGCCAGTTTTTCTGTAGAAGGGACTGTTGCACCTTGGGCGATCGCACTGTCTACTGTCAACACTGACAAACCCAAAAGAATGATTCCGAAATTGAGGCGTGAAGAAAAAAGAGGCATAGTTGACCTTGGTTATTTTTGACCGTTTCTTGATATGAAAAACGTGAAGTTGGGTAGCTAGGCTGGAAGGTTTCAAAAGACTCAAAAGGTTCAAGCCCTAGCTCCTACAGAAAATTATGCTGGATGATCTTCATTGCGGCGATCGCCGTTACCATTTTCTAAACCAACACTCATATCAATAGCTAGCGAGAAAAATCTTGACTAAGATTCTGCTAGTAATCAAATGTTCCCAGTATGAGAAAAAAACTTTCAATTTGGCAACCAACTTTATCAAGTCAACATTAAACCAACAAATTTAAACTCTTGGTAAAGTGACGCGTTCTTCTTGATTTTGGTATTTACCACCGCGATCGCTGTAGGTCGTATTACAAGGTTCCCCTTCAAAAAAGAGCAGTTGCACAACGCCTTCGTTCGCATAAATACGGCAGTCTGTACTGGAGGAATTACTAAATTCGAGCGTGATTGCTCCCTGCCATGAAGCCTCTAGGGGTGTCGTGTTCGCAATCAGTCCGACGCGCGCGTAAGTTGATTTGCCGAGGCAGATGGCGGTGACGTTGGAAGGCATCTGGATTTTTTCGAGGGATACGCCCAACCCGTAAGAATTGGCGGGGATGATGAAATAGTCGCCATATTCGTCCCGTTGAAGATCTACTTTTTCGAGGTTTTTTGGGCTAAAGGCTTTGGGGTTAACAACGGTGCCGGGGATGTGGCGGAAGATCAGAAATTCTTGGGGGCTGAGGCGGATGTCGTAACCGTAGCTGGATAGTCCATAACTCAGGGCGGGTACTTCTTGGCTCTCAGCGAGGGTAATGCGGCGGATTAGTGCGGGTTCGAAGGGGGTGATCATTCCCTGTTTGGCTTGGTCGAGGATCCAAATATCGTTTTTGAGCATGTTCCCTTCTGCAAAAATTAGACTTTATATGTTCCCATGTTCGTCGGCGATCGCCAACCGCGAAATCCTACCGCCAAAAACTCCGGGGCTGTTTTAAAATACGTTCTGTGACAAAATTTCTTTAAGAAACCTAATTTATCCACCGCAGGAGTGACCAAATGAGTGCAGAAAGCATGATGTTCAACGGCTTCATTATTTCGATTGTGGCCGTTCTTTTCGGTTTAGCTTGGGGATTTCTAATTCTCAAAATCCAGAACAAAGCAGCGAAATAGAGCTAATCTCGTCAGATTGTTAGGATGGGGGCTAGACCAAATCATTTGTTTTACACCCCTCTCCGGCGATCGCCATGTTTAAGAATTTTCCCTTTTTTCAGAAAAATAAGACTCAGGCTACTGCTGAGCAAAAACCCGAAACGGCGGCGATCGCCCCAGAACCTCCCGCCGATCCCACAGCCCGCATCGAATTTTTCAATAACATTCCAGAAGAACTCAGCAACGTGAGCCTCAAACGCGATTCTCGCACGAACGCCAAATCCGTTGAGATGATTTTTGAGCAGCTCAACGCCTTAGAGAAATTTCAAAGCTTTACTAGCGGTTTTAGTGGCGCAATCCGACTAATCGACGAAGAAGGTGATATTGCCGTCACTCCATCCAGTTGCAAAATTATCTTTGCCGGAGACGAAGGAGATGATCTGCGTGGCGTCATTTGCCGCTTTGAGATTGATCAGCCAGAACACTGGGATCGATTTATGCGCTTCATGCACCGTTACGCCGAACAAAATGGCTTTGCCTATGGCGAACCCGAATCCCAAACAGCTTCATAATTTAGTCAGCAAATCTTCACAAATGATTCTGGGCGCAATCCAATCGCTCAAAAACTTTGCAGCAGAATCATCTTCTCGGAATTTTCTCTTTAAATCACTTACGTATCAGCTGGCAGCATAATGCAGAAAGAAGTAACTGCTTATCCTTAAACCGCATTCCCTCAACGAAAAAGTAACAAAGAATACGAATAATTCAAAAAAAGAGTGTGATCCTGTATGCCAACTTCTAGTGATAACTAAACATATTTACTGAGTTGAAAAAAAGTAAAAAAGACAGCGTTTTCGATGCCAGCTTTTTTGCTCACTTAAGTAAATCAAACTAGTCATCACCAACGCCATAACAAATTTCGTTAAATCTATTTGGTTGAAAGCAAGACTTTTAGTCCAATTGGATACATAAAAAGAGAAATGTTGTGGTTAGGTCTTATAGAGTCAGAACAGTTTTTGGGAAGATAAAAAATGCTTGGAGAAATGTGGTCATTTAAGGGGAGATACAAAATCCTCCATATGACTTGGTTTGCGTTCTTTTTATCGTTTGTGGTGTGGTTTAACTTTCCTCCCTTTGCTACAACGATTGGACAAGAATTCGGTTTAACACCACCTCAGCTTGGCACGATTGGTCTTTGTAACGTTGCCCTCACCGTCCCTGCGCGGATCATCATCGGGATGCTCCTCGATAAGTACGGCCCAAGGTTGACTTACTCGATTTTGCTGATGTACGCAGCGGTGCCCTGTCTGATTTTCGCTACGGCTCAGAGCTTCAATCAGCTTGTGCTTGGTCGTTTGTTGATGGGTGTGGTTGGTGCTGGTTTTGTGATCGGTATCCGGATGGTTGCTGAGTGGTTCCCTCCGAAGGATGTGGGTACGGCAGAAGGTATCTATGGTGGTTGGGGTAACTTCGGTTCCGCTTTCTCCGCTTTCACGATGGTTATTTTCGCTGCGGCATTGTCTTTCATTCCCGGCGCATTTAACTTCGGTGAAGCTCAAACTTTTAAAATTCTTTTCTTCCCTGCGTTCAATACTGACATTTTGAACTGGCGTGCGGCGATCGCCGGATCTGGCATCATTGCAGCCATTTACGGTGCGATTTATCTCGTCAGCGTCAGCGATACGCCTCCCGGCAAAGAATACCGCCGCCCTAAGAGTGCGCGCGGTATGGAAGTCACCACCAAGAGAGATTTTTGGTTCTTGATGGCGATGAACTTGCCCCTCACCATTATTCTGATGGTGTTAGTTTGGCGTTTGCAGAAGGTTCAATTCCTTGATGCTACGGGTGTGGCGATCGCCATTATTGTCTTGCTCGGTCTCTACCTCTTCCAAGCCTATAACTGCTGGGAAGTGAATAAAGATCTCATGACAGGCAAGAAGCGTTACGCGCCGGAAGATCGTTACGAATTTAGCCAAGTCGCGATGCTGGAGTTAACTTATATCGTGAACTTCGGTTCTGAGTTGGCTGTTGTGACCATGCTCCCCGCTTTCTTTGAAGGCACATTTGGTCTTGAGAAAGCCGCAGCGGGTATTATCGCTTCCAGCTACGCCTTCATGAACTTGGTCTCCCGTCCCGGTGGCGGTATCATCTCCGACAAAATGGGTAGCCGTAAGTGGACAATGGTTGTCCTCACTGGCGGTATGGGTATTGGTTATCTCTTGATGAGTACTGTGAATAGCAGTTGGCCTCTCGCCCTTGCGGTATTACTCACCATGGCTTGCTCGTTCTTTGTACAGTCGTCCGAAGGTGCAACCTTTGCGATGGTTCCTTTGGTTAAGCGTCGGATTACTGGTCAGATTGCGGGTAACGTCGGTGCTTACGGTAACGTCGGTGCGGTTGCTTATTTGACAACTCGACTCCTGTTTACTGAAGGTTCTGGTGCTGCTAATGGCGGTGAACCAGTGATGTCTGTGGTGAATGCTCAGTTCTTCGCCACTCTTGGTATTTGTGGTTTGATTGTTGCTTTCCTTTGTGCTTTCTTCTTGAAAGAACCAAAAGGCTCTTTTGCTGAATTCCACGAAGGTGAAACTGATGATGTTGTTGTAATTCCTGAAACTGGCGCGGAAGAAGCGACTTATTAATATGTTTCGGGATTGATTTAGGCTGTAATACCTGTAGAACATAAATTTCTTTAGGAATTGTGTTCTACAGGTATTTTGTCATTATTGTTGTTGGCCAAAACTGAGTCAGAGTAATAACTAGTTAAGCTGACGTTTCTAATGGTTTAAAATACGAAGCGAAGTTACTTCGTTTATACGTTTCAATTCTTTTCTTATTCGAATTTCTGTGATCTTTTAGTTGAGTTTCTAATAATGGATCAGCAAAAAACAAAAACCCTTTGTCCTTATTGCGGAGTTGGCTGTGGCTTGGAGGTTTCTGATGTCGAAAAAAATGGCGTCAAAACTTTGAAAGTGATGGGCGATCGCCAACATCCGTCGAGTTTAGGGAAAGTCTGTGTGAAGGGAGCCACCATTGCAGAATCTCTCGATAAAGATCGCTTGCTTTACCCAATGTTCCGGCGATCGCTCCAAGACAAATTTGAGCGCATTAGTTGGGATTCAGCTTTTGATTTGGTGACTAATCAGATTCAAACAATAAACACGACAGACGGCCCAGAAAGCATTGCGATGTACGGTTCTGGACAGCTACAAACCGAAGATTATTACACCGCTCAAAAATTACTTAAAGGCTGTTTAGGCACGAACAATTTTGATGCGAATTCCCGTCTCTGCATGTCCTCAGCTGTCGCAGGCTATATTCAAAGCTTCGGCGCAGACGGCCCACCCCCTTGTTACGAAGACCTTGAGCTGACGGATTGCGCCTTTATCATCGGTAGCAACACGGCAGATTGTCATCCCATTGTGTTCAATCGCCTCAATCAACACATCAAGCATTCCAAGGCAAAATTAATCGTCGTTGATCCGCGCCGCACGAAAACCGCTGAGAACGCAGATTTGCACCTCGCGATCAAACCGGGTACAGATATTGATCTGCTCAACGGCATCGCTTATCTCCTACTCAAATGGGGCAGAATCGATACGTTTTTCATTGATGAATGTACGAGGGGTTTTTCAAAATATGCGACCCTCATCCAAAGCTATACGCCAGAAATTGTGGCTCGTCGCTGCGGTATTCGTATCGATCATCTAGAACAGGCTGCGCAGTATTGGGCGGAGGCAGACAGTGTCTTATCTCTCTGGTCGATGGGCGTGAATCAGTCTTCTGAAGGTACGGCGAAAGTACGGACGCTGATTAATTTGCATTTGATGACCGGGGAAATCGGCAAACCCGGTTCCGGGCCATTTTCTCTAACTGGTCAACCGAATGCGATGGGCGGTCGAGAGGCTGGTGGTTTAGCTCATTTGTTGCCGGGTTATCGCTTGGTCAAAAATCCAGAACATCGCCAAACGCTAGAAGAAGCGTGGCAGTTGCCGGAGAATACGATTTCGCCGATGCCGGGGAAAGATGCTTGGTCAATGATCACTGGTTTAGAAACGGGTGATGTCCGGCTGTTGTGGGTGGTGGCAACGAATCCAGCGGTCAGTATGCCGGATCTGGAGCGCACAAAAGCGGCATTACTAAAGTCTGAGTTTACGATTTGTCAGGATGCTTATTACCCAACAGAAACGGCGAATTATGCTCATTTGTTGTTGCCTGCGTTGCAATGGGGCGAAAAAACAGGCACGATGACAAATTCTGAGCGGGTGGTTACTTATTGTCCACAGTTCCGCGATCGCCCGGGAGAAGCTTGGGCAGACTGGGAAATTTTTGCGGAAGTTGGTCGTCGGCTTGGGTTTGACAAACAATTCCGGGCGGTATCTTCGGCGCAAGTCTATGACGAATTCATTCAGCTTACCGGCGATCGCCCCTGTGATATGACCAGTCTCAGTCACGAACGTCTCGCAACAGATGGCCCGATCCAATGGCCTTGCCCGATAGAAACAGACAAACCCAAGAAGTTAAAAGAAGAAGATAATCGCGGTCTTTTGAAAAAAATCTTAGGCCAAGATGCTCCGCTGAAGGGGAAAAGGCTCTATACCGAAGGCCGTTTTCACACGCCAGATGGACGGGCGAGATTTGCCGCCTATCATTCGAGAGGATTGGCCGAGCCACCGGATAAGGATTTCCCATTCGTGTTAACAATTGGTCGCCTCTACGGACATTGGCACACGATGACCCGCACTGGACGCATCCCCAAAATCCAAAAAATGCACCCCAATCCTTTCTTAGAAATTCATCCTAGAGATGCCCAAAAACTCAATATTATTGAGGGTGACATGCTCGAAGTGCGATCGCGGCGAGGCATGGCGAAGTTTCCTGCTCTAATCACGAAAAATATCACACCGGGCACGGTTTTTGCGCCGATGCATTGGGGTGCGCTGTGGGGTAAGGACACGGAAGCGAACAATTTGACACACCCAGAGGCTTGCCCTGATTCTCTGCAGCCAGAACTAAAAGCTTGTGCTGTGCATGTGGCAAAGGTGCGATCGCCGCTTTTAGAAAAAATGAGTCAAGACAAGGCCGTTTTGCAAGAAGCGTAATTTAGCGAAAGTTCGGGTTGAAAATTCAAAGAAAACCTTTGGAAAAAGGGAGACTCAGGGATGAAGAGACGCAGGGACGCGGGGAAATGGGGAAATGGGGACATGGAGATTTGGAGATTTAAAGAGAAACGGGGACAGAATGAAATTAATGTTCTTTTAATCAAAATCAAAATCTCTGTTTGAAACAAAATCTCCGCGTCACCAGCTCTCCCCTTCCCCCATCAACATTTCAATCCTTGCTAACCCCAAACTCACGCTGCGTAAGAATTTTCAGCATTTGGTTGCCCCCTTTCTGAAATTCATAAGCCACCGTTTGAATTGTCACGCTGTAGCCTTGATCAGTGAGCGTTTGCCTGATTTCGTCAAGGTACGGAGAAGGTGTGCCGTCTAAGTCGATCAGCGGAAAAATTCTGACTTCTGCGGCAACCCGCAGGAGTTCCTGCACGGACTGTAGATGAAATTCAAGTGAGAGCTGTTGGGAATACAAAAATAGCAAGTGTGAACAGAGGCAAATTTCAAACTGTTGATTGCGGAAATTTAGCTTCGGCAGAGCCTGATTTTGATAGTGGTCTGCATTTTCGTTGTCGGCATAATCTTCTAAAAAAGTTTCCATCGCAGCGAGGCGTGCTTGACCTAACTCATCTGCATCGCGAAAGTTTGTCCACATGTATTTTTCAGGCTGCTGCTTCACTTGCGAAATGATTGGCTCATAAACTGCTTCTACTCGTTCTCGGATTTGTGCGGCAGAAAACTGATACACCGGATCAATCGAAATGACGGTGTGGCCGGCTTCTGTCATTTCTGCGTTAAAGCTGGCGGGGCCGTCGCCACAGCCTAAAATATTTTTGTGCAGGTCAAAATCTGAAAGGTCAAACATTGCTCGATATTCTGCTAGCGTTCGACCCCAAGGCACAACTTCTTTTAATTGCATTGTCTAAATATAAGTCGTGAGTAGTTTTAAAACGCCGGCGATCGCCGATAGAGAAGCTGTTTCTGTCACAGTATGATATTCCGTTGTCGGGATTTGCAACGTTGTGCCACTAATTTCCCCTTCCGTTGCGGTGACAATGCGTCCTAACTCAGTACGACCGAGCGGATAGCTTTTTCCTAGCAGTTTATTTTGCGCCGCAATATATTCGTCTTTGAAGCCATAAGTTAGCCCCAATTCTTCACAGCGGGTCACGAGTTCTTGGGTCATCGATTCTGAGAAAGGCCCATTCGCATCCATGTGGCGCAGCGTGATTTGTTGGGCATCGGCTTCGTCGCGAGTGGCATAGGGGCTAGTATCCAGCACCACCAACCGTTGCGTGTTGATTTTTTCTCGCTGAAACCAAGAAAGTGCATATCGCCAGCTACGCCCAGATTCTTCCTGTGCAGTGAATAAACCTGTGCCTTGAAAGCCTTTACGAAATAGATAAATAATCATCGCTGCGCTGATCACATTGTCCAGTTGCGCCGACATTAAACCGTCTTCAATTTGCAAGCGATCTAAAAAGGAGACGGGTGTACCGGGCTGTAAAAAGTCGAGGCCGTCCACTTCGAAAATGAGGTTGTTTCGTTCTGGGCAAACGTAGGAATTGGTGATTTCACCTTGGGCAAGGTAGGTTCCGGTGTAGGGGAAATGGGCTTGTACTCGCTGGCCTTGGAAGCGGTTTTCGATGGTGTTGATCATGTGCTCTGAGACGGAATCGCCCATCACTTCGCCACGATTTCCGGCAATAAAAGCGGCATATTGAAATTCGTTGGGGCCAGTACAAAGTAGTCCGTGGCGGTCAATGTGGGCTGAGAGGAATAATTCTTCGGGGCGATCGCCTTGGGCCACGAGCACACCGTGATAGAGCTGCACATTGAGATGATCAAATTCTTCTAGTTCGCGACGTAAAACCCTAAAGAAAGCATCCTCGTTACCGACAACAGATGGCTGGCGTATAAGTGGTCTTAGGATATCGATGAATTCTTGCAATTCGGCTTGCAAATCTGTGTTATCTGTTGCCACATCGGCCACAGCATCAAAAGTGAGTTGTTCTCGTCTCAGTTCCAAGGCATCCATTGGTTGCATCCTCACGGGATATGACTATGACTACGGGTTTAATTTCTGAATTTGGTGATAGAAAATACTTTTTTATATTAAAGGGCTTAAGTCTTACGATCTGCTATCTGCTTACATTACTGCTTAATATTGGGGCGATCGCCCTTCATCTTCTCCCTCGTAGGATGTGTAGGACGACTCTGTCTAAAATGAGTAAAGTTTCAAAAATCTTAATATAGCTATATTTAAGGACTTACACTTGTCTTAGATTCATGGGAAAATTGCTGTAGATATTCTTTGTAACACTCAATAAATCGCCCATTAAAGACATCTTCAAGGATAGAAATAAAACCTTGAGAATTACCAAAATAATTAGGATAGGCTTTTTC
>JBARRZ010000002.1:0-3645 GCA_049644465.1 Limnothrix sp. | reverse complement strand
CAATCAATGTGCAAAGTGAGAGATTTCTTGATTGTGCTCAAATGCAAGCTATTGGGAATACAAAGGAGCTATTGGGATACGGAAGAATATGATTCCTATAAGCGATGGTTTACTGATGGCTACGAAGCAGAAGTTTTGGATGTTGGTGGTGAAGGCTGGAAAAAAGGCAGAGTTAAAATCAATATTTCTATTGAATTTATTCCAGATCATCCTGAAGAATTTAGTCAAGAATCGCCGCTTGATGATATTCGCCAATCTATATCTAATAATTAGTCCAAGAGATTAAAATTGATGCCTGAAAAATTCACTGATATTGAAGCTATTTTAAATTCGGATGATGTGCTAGAAATTGACTCTGCAGAAAATGTGATGAAAGGAAAGCTGTTTCTAAAAGCTGTTGAGAAGGTGCGTGAAGAAATAGTTTCTCACATTAAAAGTGAGGTTGATAGTCTTCTTGATGATGAGGCGATCGCCCTACAACGGTTGGATGATTCTAGCGAAGATGCCATTACTTATGAAATAAAAGTTCTGAGCTCCGACAGTCCTCAGCAAGGATGGCAAACAAAAAAAGTTAGATTTCGATTTGCGATTGAAGCTTGTACCGAAGAAGTTGAAAATCCTAGCTTCCAATCTCCCTTAGATGACATTCGCCAATCCATTCAGCCACAATAATAAATGATGGAAAAAACTCCGCGCATACCCATTCCGACATCTGTCCGCCAATATGTTTATCAGCGCGATAACTATCAATGCCAGCGTTGTGGTCAGCCACACCACGAAACAAAACTTAGTGTTGATCATATTATTCCCCTTGCGAAGGGCGGCAGTAATGACATCAGTAATTTACAAACTCTCTGTTTAAGTTGTAATCAGAAAAAAGGAAGTCGTCAAAATACCACTTTTCAACGCCGATTTACTTGAAATTTCAGAAATCATCTCAGATGTAATTTAGATGTTTTGCGTCATTGGGCTAGGTGGCGATCGCCTAAATTTATCAACCCAAAAATATAACGATAATTAGTGAATTCGATAATGATTTTTTAACCGAAGTATCGATAAATTCCCATCTCCGAAAACTAAGTTTAGAAGGCGATCGCCTTGTTTTCTACTTTTAGGAATTAATCACTTTCTGTAAAATCTCAGCGGTTTGACTGCCTGTTTTTTCCCATGAGAATTTTTGTGCTTGTGCTAATCCTTTTGCTCGCAGTTCGTGGCTCAAATCGGTATCAGTCGTGATTTGTTGCATCGCATCGGCGATCGCCTGAACATTTTCCGGGTCAACTAATAGGGCCGCATTCCCTGCTGCTTCCGGTAGCGCAGACTGATTCGAGGTGATTACTGGTGTACCGCAAGCCATGGCTTCGAGGACGGGTAAACCAAATCCTTCCCATAATGTGGTGAAAACGAGGGCGATCGCCTGATTAATTATTTGGGGTAAATCTTGCTGTGCAACATAATCTTTTAGCAGAATATTTTTTTCTAAACCCAACTCTGTAATTAATGCTTTTATCTGTGGCGTATAACGTTTATCCTCTGAACCAACCAGCCAAAATTCATAGTCTTGGTAATTAGGTAACTTTGCAAAAGCTTTGATCATTCGCAATACATTTTTGTGGGGATTATGGCGACCAAGATATAAAAAATAGGGCTTTTCTAGCGTGGGTAAATTGTTGATCACCCGAAAATGTTTAGCATCGTAGGCGAGGGGAATCGGCGTTATTTTGCTGGCAGGAATTCCAAAATAATTCACGATATCATCGGCTGTTGCTTGGGAATTACATACTAAATGTTCGGCTTGTTTGAGTACCTTCGGCAAGACAAACTTTTGGTAATACTGGAGTGGCGATCGCCTGTCTGGATAGCGCAGCGGAATCAGATCATGAACCATAACTACTGTCCGACAATTTGTGTAAAGTGGCGCTTCTGGTAATGGCGAGAAAATTAGCTCTGCATTCAATTCTCGATAGATTTTAGGCAATTCAAATTGTGTCCAGAGTAAGCGTTTTGCATGACCTTTTATTCCAAAATCTGGACTCAATCCTATCGGAACAGATCGGGCTTTAAGCGGAAAATCTTGCAGATTAGTAAGCAGAAGAGGATTGAGATTGCTCAGATGAGATACAATATTTTTTCCGTAAATACTTATGCCTGTTGGTTCGTCTAGTAGAACAGAAAGATTAACTAGCAACATTTGTTGTTTTGTCGTTCATAAATTTGAAAAGTGACATTTTAGATTATATTTTTTTGAAACAGGCGATCGCTCCCAGTGTCTGCAAAGAAAAAAGACAGGTCTTAAATTTCCCAATCTGCCATTTTTAAATTAGGAATACGGCTAAATTCACGGGTATTGTGGGTGATTAAGGTCAAATTGTTTGCAACGGCGATCGCCGCGATTCTTCCCTAAGACTTATTTCTGGTTAAGGTTGTCTTTCAAAAGTTTCATCCTGAATACTGCCATAAAAACTTGCTAAGTTTGCTGACCATTTTCTTTGGGAAGAGACGTCAATTGATAACGGCGAAAGTTGTTGCTCTAGAACCGACCAAATCTCTACTAAGTCGGATTCTGAGGCATGATCAATTATTTGCTGAATTTTTTCTTTCAGTGTCATTTTCCGTTTTCCAGAACGCTGTAGCTAAATTTTAACGTTTATAGCAAAGGCGATCGCCCCTCAGTTTTTGAATTCGGGAAGGAAGGCGATCGCCAATAAATCAAAAGTTATTTTTATTCTTCCTCAGACTGGCCAAATAATTCTTCTGGAGTGTCTAATCGGGCTTGAGATGCACGTAGAACACGATGGATTTGAACAATATTTTGAGGTCTGTTTTCCTGAACGGTAAATAGAATTTTGTACTGTTTTCGATAGAGCAGTTGTCTGATAGAGAGATTTAGGTATTCGCTTTCGATGGCAATGGCGCAGCGATGGGGAAAGTTCTCTAGCTTAAGCATAATTTCATAGCAGCCCCGAACCCACCGATGGGCTTCATCAACTGAGTAATCTCGATGCCAGAGGAAAATCTTTTCGATATCGGCGATCGCCGTGGGTGAGATTTCAATCCGGTATGTCATATTTCTCGCGCAAGGATTGGGATGCATCGTCTAATGCAATACCTTTGCCTTGGTCAAATTCCTCTAGACTTTTACGAATACCAAGCATAGATTCGAGCAACTCCATCCGCTCCGTCATAAGCTGATAGCTTTCTGCATCTTGGACAACGACGGCAGCTTTACCGTTAACGGTGAGAACAATCGAAGATTTTGTCTCTTTTAGCGTTTCTAGAAATGATTTTGCACTCCTCTGGAATTCTGAGAGGGGGTGAATATTGCGGAGATCAACTGTCATGGTTTTGCCTCAGTGACCGAATAATTCCATGTTAATCATTTGAATATTCTTTGTCCATGATGGCGATCGCCCCAGTAGATGAACTAGAGAAAAAGCTTTTTTATATGATTCTATGATCAATCCAATCATCTAGATGAAGAGAAAAAATAATTAGTTTAAGAAGCCATTTTTTTAATAGAGAAAAAGTCGTTTTCATCATCTACTCTATTGAAATTCTCTGCTCCTGACATTTTAAGTTCAATTGCTACTCTGTGAAGAAAATTCTGCAATGATTTTCCCCATTCACATACTTTGTCGAAATCGA
>JBARRZ010000001.1:0-28932 GCA_049644465.1 Limnothrix sp. | reverse complement strand
GGATATGAGCGACTGGGATCCTACTAGAATCACTGCCTTTTTTAAAGCTGCATATGGTCAATTTGATAATGAATCATTCTCGCCAGACATACAAACTTCCATCCCAAGTCCCATCAATGAAATCAGTGATGGAAGTAGTGAGTCGTAGTTTATCTTGTTCAGCAACAGTGGATGACTTGGCAACCTACGCGGATAAAGGAAAGAGATACGTTAAATCTGCGATTGATTCCGCTATTCTGCTAGGGTTAATCGAGGAATTGTCTGAGAATACTTATTATGTTAGTAAAGACTGTTCCTCTTTTTTGACAGAAAATCCTTCGGATGAATTAGAATCAATCGCCTTTAGAAAGTTTTTACAAGAATGGCAACCCTTTACTATTTTTTTTGGGTATTTGCATGATGGTGATTCAGTAGAGAAAGCAGCTAAGAAATTAACTTCTTTTTATGATTTCAATAAAGATGCCAGTTTTATTGCTAAACTACTATCCAACTGGTCTAAATCTTGTGGAATCTTAGATGCAAAGAACAAGTTACTTGTTGAAAAACATTTTCCTGAATACACTTTAGTTACAGAAGAAACAGTAAATAATATTCAAAATGATGCATCTCTGAGAATCTACTTGAGTGATTTTTTTGGTGATGAACTATTTAGTTGGTTAAATTCTCTGGAAATTCAAGAATTAATTAATGCTTTCGCTTGTTACAAGAAAAATCCAAGAGATTCTATCTCTGCTTCAGGACGTGCATATGAGGATGTTCTCAGAAGATTAGCACTTGAGCACCCAGTTGTAGACTCTAAGAAAGTTGCTAAAAAGAATGGGATCACTCAACTCACTGAGGGGATTTTATCTCCTTACAGAGATGATGAAGGAAAACAACATTATTTGATTCATGCAAAACAAACACCTATATCGAAAGCTCTCGGTTCTATTAGAAATATGGCAGGTCACGGCATGGATCCGAAGACTCTGGAAAACTGGGATATTAGTATAGAAGGAGCTTTGTCAAGTATTAGTTTGACTGTAGTTTCTATTAAAAGCTTATATTTTTATGTCAAAAATACTAGGCAGGTATTCTGAATTTTGACTACTTTAGAGCTGATATTATTGCAGTTAGAAATGTGATGAAAAATGCCAAAATAATGATGCGTAGATAATTAATATGGTGGGAGATCGCCTTTTAACTTGCTAATTTAAAATCGGCATAAATAGGCAATTCAAATAAATTCATTTGATCACAACGACGAGAGAAAAAAAGGATTTCCAAATTCTCAATCATCCCTGATATCGGATTAAGCCGAGCAATAATTTCATCATCTAGCTCTTCAGTCTCTTGTTCAGGATATGGAGTGCAGACATCCAGATACAAAATATCTCCAATTTTGTCGTATCTCATCTTTAATCTACTGTTCACGTGATTCCTCCTATACCCGTTGCCTTAAATCATTTTAGATAATAACTGAGAGGCGATCGCCTTTGTCTAAAAAATGTAGAGGGGCGATCGCCAACATTACTAAGCGCTGAATTTTACATTTTCTTATTCTCTATTTTTGAGAATAATGTAATTGAGCACAGAACGATAAATTAGTCATAAGATATAATGAATCAGTCATAAGATAGAAAAACTATTTCCTTCTCATTGTGGATTACATTACTCTTTCAAAGGGTTAGCATTAAGAAAAGCTCAGGTTGATCACCGTGCTTTTTTGTAAATAAGTAACTACAAAGAGAGTTTTTATGACTAAAGAATTGACAGGAAAAAAAATTGCGATTTTAGCAACAAACGGATTTGAACAAGTTGAATTAACAGAACCCAAAAAGGCTTTAGAAGAAAGCGGTGCTCAGATACATATCATCGCCCCTGAAGGTGAGAAAATTCAAGGCTGGAAACATTATGATAAAGCTGACTATGTTCCGGTAGATGTCTTACTTGAAGATGCGGATCCAGCAGTATATGATGCTTTGATTCTCCCCGGCGGGACGGTCAATCCAGATCAATTGCGGGTGAATGATAGTGCAATCAAATTCATCAAAGCATTTTTTGCTGCTGACAAGATTGTTGCAGCAATTTGCCACGGGTCTTGGACATTAATTGAAGCGGAAGTTGTGAAAGGTCGTAAAGTCACTTCATGGCCTTCTCTGAAGACAGATCTAATTAATGCAGGCGGGATTTGGGTTGACCAAGAAGTTGTGGTTGATCAGGGTTTGATTACTAGCCGCAATCCTGATGACATTCCTGCATTTAATCAGAAAATTACTGAATTATTAGCTGCTTAATTACGCACAAAGTTGCATATAAATTTCTAGCTTTTAAAAAAAGGCGATCGCCCAATGTTTTGATGACATAATCTGTGGCGATCGCCTCTCTACATTTTTAGATTTCTTTTTTTTCGATGGATTTCAGAAAGTTAATAAGGATTCACTGAGAGATTTTTTAGGTATGGTAAAGATCGATTCACTAATTCGTCTTACTTTTATCAAATTTTATGACCCTCAAAAAATTCAAGAATTACACGCTACTGCTCCTGACATTTGCCACATTTCAAGTATCTCTAGCTGCCTGTGGGGACAAAGAGCAAACTGCTACAAGCACAGACAACACACCTATAGAAACAACTGATTCTGGTCAATCAACTGCCGAGGATGCGCCAACATCTACTACAGCAGTAACGAAGAATTGGGTGGATTTTACAACAGAAAACGAAGCTATTTCGGTTAAATTTCCGGGGGAACCCGAGACTCAAGAGCAAATAGCACCGAGTGATCGGGGTGATGTGGAATTTTCAATGACGACCTATGCGGATGAGAGCAGCAAACAATTTTTTATGGTGAGTAGTGTTGATTATCCAGTCAATCCCGAAGAGTATGATGTGGAGCAAGGATTAGAGGGAGCTATGAATGGAGCGGCACAAAATTCTGGTTCGACGATTGTTAGTGATGAGCCTAGCGATCGCTTTGGGATTCCGGGGAAAAAACTAGTCATGAATAAGACCGAACAGGGTGAACAGATAACTATCCGCGCAGAATTATATATCGATCCGAAAGGGCCAATACTCCATCAAATTATGATGGTTGTGCAGGGAGATGTGGTGGATACACCAGAAGCGAACGCTTTCTTTGATTCGGCACAGATTACTAAGCTTTAGATGCTCAGGGGCGATCGCCTAACTTTTAGACGAAAAGTCTATTCCAGTAGCCAAGCAAACATTTCGCCGAGGGCTAGATCAAAATCTTTTACGAAACTGGGGGATGGCAAAACCTGTTCCGGTTGGTCAAAAAATGCTGGGCGGCGATCGCCATAATAAACAATCACCAATTGCTCTTTTAGATCAATCAGCCAGCCCATTTCTGTGCCATGGTCGAGGCAATGGAAAACGTTCCGCATAACTCGATGTTGGCTTTGATTTGGGGACAAAATCTCTATTGTCCAATCAGGATAAAGATTAAAAGCATTAGCAACGCCACCATCATCATCTCTAGGAATCCGTTCGGCACAAATCACGGCAATATCTGGAACGATTGAGTGATCGCCAAGTGTACACCGTAATTCAGGAAAAGCTTGAGCTGTTTTTTCGGCGCGACAGGAAACGGTTAAAGCAAAACTTAGTTCCCGCTGTATCAAGCTATGTTTTCCTTGGGGCATTGGCTTCTGGATAATCGTTCCGCTAATGAATTCGCTGGCGGGTTTCGTTTCTGGCAATTCCAAAAATTCTGCCAACGTCAGTGGCTTCGTCGCTGCTTGTACCATTAGACACGCCTTCAATCTCGTTGCTTTTTATTTTAGTTGATAGGCAGAGGGCGATCGCCTGTTCATCTTGCAATTTGTCGGTTTAAATTTTCCTGCTGCTTAAGACCAGAGCGATCGCCAGACAAATTGCGGCAGAGCAAGCATTCTACGCCAGCGAGTGGGTTCTTGGTATAACCGATAAAGCCACTCGAGATGAAACTTTTGCAACACTTTTGGCGCACGATTTTTGACCCCAGCCCACACATCAAAACTGCCACCCAGCCCAATCCAAGTGCTGTCGGGACAGAGATAACGGTGCTCACGGATCCAGAATTCTTGTTTCGGTACACCAAGGCAAGAAAAAATGAGCTGCGGCTGTAAATAGTTTAATTTTTCTTCCCACTCAGCTTCCGTTTCTGGAGTAAGATAGCCGTGCTGAGTTGTGATTTGGAGATCGGGAAAGTGCTGGAGCCAATGGTTTTTCGCGCGGTCAGCAATGCCCGGTGCGCCCCCAAAGAAAACAACTTGCCAGTCGTGGATCGCCGCACGTTCTAATAAAGATTCTGCTAGCTCAATGCCCGGAAAACGACTCTGCTTTTTGCCTTTCAGCTTTAAATAAAAAACAACGCCTGCACCATCAGGAATCACTAAATCTGCTTGCTTAATAACGTTGGCGATCGCCGCACTTCGTTCAGTCATCATGGCAATCTCTGCATTGAGAGTCACCACATGAGTTCCTTGTCGCCGATGCACACGTTCCGTCAACCACTGAGGATAATCAGAATGCAAATGAACAGGAATCTGGAAAACAGAAATACTGGGTAAAGGTTCAACGGTCAACATAGACTAAAGTCAAAAGCTCTACTGGATGGGCACATTGGCATTAACTATAGAACACGCTGTACAAAGTATATCGATGGCTGCTGGGAAATTTGCTTTAATTATGACTTCTTTTTGCAAAGATTGGGCCAAATGAACGTTGCAAATAATCAATTTTAACCGCGCAATAACTGTGCTTCTAGTTCACGTAATTTCATCTGATGCCTCCGCCAATCCGGAAGACAAGCAGTGACTAACTGCCAAAACCGATCGCTGTGGTTCATTTCCCGAAAGTGGCACAGCTCATGGACTAAGACATAATCGAGACAACAAAGTGGCGCTTTGATCAAGGCAAGATTGAGGTTGATATTTCCCCGACAGCTGCAACTTCCCCACCGGGTTTTCATCTGGCGAATTTTGATCGGGATTTGCTGTTGCTCAAGTTGCAGAATCGGCCGATTTTTTTTTGATAGTTGCTCCAGCCGCTCGCGAAAGATTAATTTGGCTTGGCTTCTATACCATTTCTGTAATGCGGTCTGAATACTGGCGGCATCTTTTGGCTCAGGCACAATTATTTGTAAATAATCATTTGTAAGTCGAACGTTAGGGCGATCGCCGGCAATCAGTCGTAGAGAATATAGCTCACCCAAATAAAAATGCTGCTCACCTGCGATCCAACGATACGGCGGCTGCGGGGCCGGACGTTGCGCAATAGTCTGTAAATGCTTAGTGATCCAATGGTGGCGATCGCCGAGAAATTGCTGAATATGATCTAGAGAAACCTTGCGGGGAGCGCGGACAATAATTTCGCCATCGGGCCGAATCTGAATCGCTAACGTGCGGCGATCGCTTCGTTTTAAGCAATAAAGATAGCGCTGATCGTTTAGCAAAAAATGACGCTGTTCTTCAGTGATCTTTCCCATCTGAAATCGCTACAAACCGAAAAAATATAACCTACACATCCTTTTGACCAAAGACCATCTGCACCGCCATCGTCGTTTCGCCCCGCTGGTGATACTTATCTGCCCAAGCCCGCATCAACTGATCTAGCTCCGCTTGCGCCTGTGGCAGATCTTTCTGGGCGATATCTAAAGATTCAAAAATCCGCATCACATCTGGCTTTTTCTCTGACCACTCCCGCATCATCCGAAAATAACGCGCCGTATCCTCAACCATCGTATAGATGCGTTCCTCTTCACCTTCAGGCGCATAGGTTGGCCGCAGCAGCACGTAGTAGGGCATCCCCCAAGGATTGTCGAGGCGCATCACCGTTTCTGCATGTAAAAGGCGGCGTTTGATGTGTTCGGCAAGCGCTTCACTTAATGGCATCTGGCGTTCTTTCGGAAACTTCTCCTGAGATCGCTGGTGCAAAAATTCAATCAGGTCAGAGAACTGGAGCGAACTAACCACCTGAGCCTGTGGTAAATCCTGTGGTAACCGCTGCTGAAAATATTCTTGGTGTTCTGTCGCGATGTTTTTCCCGACTAGTGGCGATCGCCCTTCTTTCAGTGGATATTGCTCTAGCCAGACATAAGGCAGCTCAATTAAGTAAGACGGTTCCTGAGAACCCAACATCTTCAGCAGTTGTCCTTCTCGCAGCGCCCCCTCAATCTCTTTGACAATTACTTTGACTCGCTTCGGCTCAATGTGGTGCAGATGGCCCGTCATCCGTAAATTGCCAGACTGCTCCTGATATGTCGTATAAATGGCGCATTTCGCCGCCGTAGCTGCAGCATCCAGAAAAGCACCATGACGATAACCATTGCCTCGGATTGCACAAAAAGCGAGATATAGCAAAATTTCGTCGAGGGCACTTGGATTGAGGTCTTTTAATAAATCCAGTTCAGTGTTCATTGCTATTCTCAAAAAAATTGGCAGTTCGTTGTACTCGTTTCAAACAAAGCAAAGTTATCGTTCGCAGCAGCAGATGCCTGTCGTCTACAGACCTTGTCTTCGCTTCGATTAATCACCCATGACAATCAGCATAAGTCGAGAGAAGGCAAGCTGCTATAAAAATTTTGAAATTTCTATCGATATTGTAAACGACTATCTACTCAGTGTTTCTAGAAAATTTCTTCCGGCTATCAGCTCACTATCCACAAAATTACCACAAAGTTTCCTGACCAAAGACTCCTGAACCGTAAAGGGTAAGTGAAGAGTTTAACGTTCATAACGACGATCTGCTATGGCTACTAAAACAAATATCATCACGGTAATTTCCTTTGGTCTGATCGCCGCTTTTTGCTCGCTTAGTGCGGTGACAAAATCGGTTTCTCCGACTGCATCTTCTCAGCTTCAAGCTAATAATGGCGAGCCTGTAAATATTGCAGAGCGCGGTAGCGGCAGACGGGAACAAGATGTCCAATCACATGTTGTTTCAATCACTATCGTTGTTTAGAAAACTAAGCAGTTTTGGGTTTCTGCACTTACCACCGTTCTCTATTTTTACGATCTCATTTATAGCTATGTTGAAATTTATCGGTCTCGCGGGTGGTCTGCTTTTAACTTGGGCGATCGCCCCCGATGCTGCCCAAGCGGCGCAAACACCTAATCCTGACGCGACTATTATTGCTCAGTCCACATTGACAACTGAAATTAGTACCGCGACTAAAGAGACCGAAACTTGCATCGAATTGCGAGGCTGCGGTCGTCGCGATCTCACTTAATCATTTGAATTCAGCCTAGTTTTTCACGGCTGATCATCTATAACGCAACACAACGGAAGCCCGCAAAAATCTCGCGCGTCCAAGGATGATACCAGTTGCGGAAAGTATGCCGAATGCCCCAAGGCCGAGTCACCCAGCTGCCGCCACGCAGGACATAATGCGCTTCGTCGAAATACACCGCGGAGTAACCTTTGTAAGGATAAAACTGAAAGTTTGGATAGGGGCGAAAAATACTCTGTGTCCATTCCCAAACGTTGCCAAGCTGATCTTTGCATCCATACAAGCTTTGATTTTTCACAAATAAATTAACGGGCGTTGTGCCTTGCTCTTGCAGGCTATGGTTGCAATGATCGGTTCGCCATAGGTTATCTTTTTGTTGCGGTGTGGCGGCTTTTTCCCATTCGAATTCTGTTGGTAAACGCTTGCCGACAAAGTTGGCATAGGCTTCGGCTTCGAAATAACTGACGCCGCAAACGGGATGGTTGTAATAATTTGCGCTATTTTGCCAGTATAAAGGTTGAGTTACTTGGGCTTGGTTTTGCCAGTGCCAGCCTTGCTCTGACCAGAGTTCAGCTTTTTTGTAACCGCCTGAGTCAATAAAATTTTGGAATTCGCCGCAGGTGACGGAATAGGTATCAATATCGTAAGCGTCGAGATAAATGCTGTGGGGCGATCGCTCGTTATCTTGGGCATGAATGGCATCACTACCGCAGACAAATTCGCCAGCCGGAACATTTGCCATGGTTGCGTCTAGGGCTGCTGTGGTGGATTGCGGCGCGGTAAAAACGGGCTGTCCTGCCTTTAATCGATGCAACGCCAAAACGAACGCAATGGTCTCGTTGTGCTGGGTTTCGTGTTGGAGGAGCCACCACCATAATCGCTCTTGGGTCGGGAGCGGGGCGATCGCCAGATATTCAAAAACTTTAATCCGTACTGCTTCTAAATAAACTTGGATATCGTCAAAATCAGGCAAGGCTTGACGTTGCGCTTTTGGTAAACCATCGGCCGCAAATAGCTGGCGATACTCTGGAAATAACGGTTTTTGTCCCGCTAACTTTTCTAAAATCCATAGCGACTCAGTAAAAGCGAGGTGACCGAGATGCCAACCTGCCGGACTAAAATCGGGGTGGGCTTGCTGGCGGAATGTTTGGTCATCAAGATCTGCAAACAACGCTAGGGTCAGTTTTCGCGATTGCTGCATCGCTGAACGTAAGGCTGTGCAGGTATTTTGGTCAATGGGCGATCGCCTCGATGTGTAGGTCACGATGTTTGTCGATGGTAAGTAAACTATGTTCTGGACAAGACTGCCACGGGCGATCGTCTAAGGGTTCTGAAGCCAAAGTAATACCCTGTTTGTCCTGCAAAAAATATAACGTAGGCACCACGGCTTTGTAGGAATAGCGCGTCGCAAAAAGCTGCTTACCATCGCTTAAAACAAGGTTGGCAGAGAAATGTGTATCGTACAGATCGGCCCATTCTCTTAATTGTTGGAGCGCTGTCAAAATTGCCGCTTTTAAACAAGTTTGGTAATCGTTTAAAACTAAAGCAAAGATGTGTTCTGAATCGGTTGTGCCGTGAATTTTTTGGTAAAGTTTATCGTTGAGCTGGGAACGAATTGGCCGATAAAGCGTCTGCCGAAAATTGTTGATATAGCCATTATGAATAAAGCTAATTTTTTCGTCGGTAAAGGGTTGGCAATTGCCTAGATCTACAGACAAGCCGGGGGTGGCACTCCGTACGTAAGCGAGCACGCAATGAGATTCTAAATAACGGCTAATTTGGGGCAAATTAATGTCACTCCAAATGGGCAAAAGACTTTTGTAAGTGTAGGGAATGTCTTCTTTTTCGGAGTGATACCAACCAATGCCAAAGCCATCGGCATTTAACAATCCTGCGGTCATCTCTTTGGGTTGATAGCTCTGGACTTCGAGGGAATGAACGGGTTCTAATAGCAGGCGATCGCCCTGAATTGGTTCTCCGAGGTAGGCAAGCAGACGACACATAGGATTTTTGTAATTTGTATAAAGCGTTGGAATTGTTGTTTATGGTAGTGGATTATTCCCAAAGACGGCGGCGTGGCTTGCCATTAAGACGACTGTGGGCATCACGCAGCAAAGCCGGGATATCTAGATTTTCGGGACAGCGTGGCAAACAATCACCGCAATCGGTGCAAGCATTTCCTTTTCGTCCGGGAAACCAATGGCCCGCATTCTCCAGCATTTGATAACGATATTCACCATAAGACTGCATATCGTAAGCGACAGTCAGGTTTCTGAGTCGCAAAATGTCGGGGATGGCGATCGCCTCTGGACAGGGTAAACAGGCATAGCATTGGGTGCAATGATCAGTTTGTAATTGTGCTTGTTTTTGTTGTTCTAAACGAGTAAAAATTGCTTGTTCTTGTGCGGTTAATGCTTGATCTTGGTCAGCGATAGTTGCGAGGGGATCGAGTTCTGTCGGATCTGCTGCGCCGAAACTGAGGGTACTAATCCGGCGATCGCCCAACAAAAAACGATAATTCAATTCTAGTGGTGTTAAAGGTTGGCAGAGATCCTGAAGCTTTTCTGGCGGTGTAAATAGTTGACCGCCTTTATCGGCAGGCGAAATGATAAAAATCCCCAAGTCCTGCGCAGTGGCAGCGGCGATCGCCTCACTGTTTCGCTGGAAAAAATAGTAGTAATGCAGATTGATAAACGCAAAAAATTCGGTGGCGATCGCCTGCAAAATTAGCTCTAAACTGCCGTGAGTCGAAAAGCCGATGTGACGAATTTTGCCCTGTTGTTTAAGCTTGGTTAGCGCCTCAAAACCGCCATTTTTAACCCATTCTAGATGTTCTGGTGTATTGATCCCATGCACCGCAACGCAGTCTAGATACTCTGTTTGCAGTAGTTGGAGCGAATGATCAATTGTTTGTGTAATTGCGGCGAAATTTCCTTTGGGCAGCACTTTACTGGTTAAAAAAAGTTGGTCGCGCTTAACTCCAAGTGTTTGAAGCGCGCATCCTAAAAATAATTCGCTATTGCCGTAACTAGGTGCAGTTTCGAAATGATTAATGCCCAAGGCGATCGCCCGCTGGACTGTCGCCGTCATGGTGTTTTGAGTTGCTAAAGCACGCATCGTCCCAAGGGAAAATACGGACAATTGCAATTCTGTTTGCCCAAACCGTCGATAGCGCATCAAGTAAAAATCAAGCGAAATTGGCTAATCCTAACCCCCGGCGATCGCCTCAAGCAAAGTATCAATTCTGCGTTTTGCCTGTTGATCACCCTGTCTTTGATAAAGCTGTTTAGCAGTTTTTAAAGCACTAATGGCTTCGTCTGTACGGTTGCGTCCTTGTAGAGCGAGACCCAAATTCTCAAAGGTCTGCGGATCACTGGGAACCAGTTCGCTGAGTTGGCGATAGGCAATAATCGCGGTGATGTAATCTTTGAATTGTAGAGAGCTAAAGCCGAGGTTATTCAGAGCATCAATAGAATTTGGTTGAAGTTCAACGGCTCTCTGAAAAGTGGCGATCGCCTCCGCTAAAAGACCTTGATTCGCGTAAATCTTGGCAACCTTGAGTTGAATATCAAAACTGCGGGGTTCCAACTTTTGGGCTTCGGCGAGTAAGCGCAATGCTCTTTCGTTGTCCCCTAAACCGAACCAAGTAATTGCTGCATGGATTCGAACTTGGCCATCATTAGGCAGCTTATAAAATGTGTCATCGAGCAGAGCCGCCGCGTCCTGATTACGCCGAAGTTGCAACAAGCTCGCAATGCGATTTCTCAGGGCGTCCGCATTATTGCCGTTGAGCGCCAAAACACTCTGATAAGCACTCAACGCTGACTCGTATTCACCTTCACGAAAAAGCACAGTGGCTAAACCGAGATTATATTCGAGACTATTGGCTTTGAGCTGTACTGCGCGTTGGTAAGCATTGATTGCATTACGGTTATCGCCGCCGTTGGCCAAACTAAAACCGAGTGCGCTATAAAACTGAGGATTGTCGGCTTCTAATTGGATTGCCCGTTGATAGGCGATCGCCGCTTCTTGATAATTACCGAGCTGTGCCTGAGCATAACCGAGGGCCGAAAACAGACGCGGATTGTCACGCTCTATCTGGATCGCGTCGCTGTATCTTTGGGCTGCCAGCGTAAAATTTTGATTTTCAACAAATTCGTTGCCCTGCTCAATGAGTGCATCCACCTGTGGATTTGCCTGTGCAATAATCGGAACCGTCACCTGAGCGGCGATCGCCATGCCTAGACCTAGCAGCCAACGAGATAAACAAATACGACTCATATAGTTTGCTGTAACGTTTGTTTACAAAATTGTGCTCCCGATTCTAACATGCACAGAAAAGTAACGGCTTTCCGCAAAAAAAGGGGTAGACCTGATATCGGCCTCCCCCTCCTAGTCTGAATTTGAGCGAGCCAGCACAACTCTAAGTTTGCTGATTTGGCGATCGCCTGCATTTATTTTTTCTTAGACTTTTCTGCCTTTTCTGCCTTCGCTTTTTCCTCTAGCACCTCAGCCTCATCCTCACGCACAATGTCTTTCACGCTCACGTCATCTGCGAAACCCATTGCACTGAGATCTAAGTTCTCCCGAACCTTTTGATTCATCACTTCCGCAATCTCAGGATTATCCTCTAAATATTTCACCGCATTATCACGGCCCTGAGCAATATTTTCATCCTTATAGCTATACCAAGCCCCTTTGCGGTTCACAACGCCAGTTTGCTCCGCGAGGTCGAGCATACAGCCCAAACTAGAAATACCTTTACCAAAAATAATGTCAAATTCAGCAATCCGAAAAGGCGGCGCAACTTTGTTTTTCGCAACCTTCACCTTGGCACGAATCCCAAATTCTCCTTCCGTTCCTTTCTTCAACGTTTGGATCCGGCGAATATCGAGGCGTACCGATGCGTAAAATTTCAGCGCATTACCACCAGTCGTTACTTCGGGGCTACCGTAGCTAATACCAATTTTCTGACGAAGCTGGTTCAAAAAGATCACCGTACAGCCAGAACGACCCATGTTCCCGGCAATTTTACGGAGAGCTTTACTCATCAAGCGGGCTTGCAAACCGACTTGAATATCGCCCATTTCGCCTTCAATTTCAGCGCGGGGTACGAGGGCAGCTACGGAGTCAATCACAATTAAATCGACAGCGGCGGAACGGACTAACTGATCTGTAATTTCTAGGGCTGATTCACCGTTATCGGGCTGGGCCACGAGGAGGTTACCGATATCAACACCTAGAGCGGCGGAATAGGTCGGATCTAGAGCGTGTTCTGCGTCAACAAAAGCGGCTACGCCACCTGCTTTCTGAACTTCGGCGATCGCATGGAGGGCAACCGTGGTTTTACCCGAACTTTCTGGGCCATAAATTTCAACAATTCGTCCTTTCGGGAAGCCGCCTCCCATGGCAAGATCTAGAGTGAGCGCACCACTCTGGATTGTTTCGACCCGCATCCGCGCCGCATCACCCAGACGCATAATGGCTCCTTTGCCAAAATTGCGCTCAATTTGGTTGAGGACGAGATTTAAGGCTTTTTCTTTATCTGGATTGCTGGTAATGGCGGACATTCGCTACCTCGGTCGATGTGGGTCAATGGACAATAAATAGATCAATCGTACTTATTTTACTGTAGCTTTTCTGGAAAATCCCAGTTGCTGTGGCAAATTGTGACGTTTGATTAGACAGATCAGTTTAGGACTGCTGTCTGGGGCTGATTTTCCCGCTGAAAATGGTAAATGGCTTGGGATTGTAACGGGTGGTGTCGGACAAAGTCGGTCATTTTCTCCCAGTCTAAAAAGCTGCGGTCTAGTTTGATCTGTAAGCCCGCCATCGGATCTTCGCTACCAGTGGCAATCATCAATTCAACTTGGGTCAAATCTGGCCATTTGGTGAGCTCTTCTAAAAGGTTGGCGATCGCCTGAAGATAAGGATGGCTTTTATCGACATACCAATCTGCTGCCGCGAGCTTAGCCTGGTCGAGACCAATATTAACGATTAGCGGAGAACCAGAAAAAACTGCATTAGCAACCGGACGCGCTTCTTCTCGTAAAAGTAGATGGTGCACTCCCGTAAGCGCGCGCAACTTTTCTAAATAGTCATACCGCTCAGTGATGTCTTCCTGACCTTCCCAACGAAGCGCCAAGCTAGCCAGATGCGTTTGCAGCAGCATATGTCCCATTTTCTTCGCCTTCGTATCGAGATAACGGACATTGAAATCATTGCTCTCGATCAACAGTGGCACTCGATCGACCACCTCTAAACCGTATCCTCTTAAACCAGCAATTTTACGCGGATTATTCGTAATCAAGCGGATGGCGTGAATACCCAAATCATTTAACATTTGCGCACCCATGCCGTAATCTCGCAAATCTGCTGGAAAGCCAAGGCGTTCATTCGCTTCCACTGTATCCAAACCCATATCCTGCAAAGAATAGGCTTTCAGCTTATTAATGAGACCAATACCCCGCCCTTCTTGGCGCAGATAAACCACCACACCTTCACCCGCATTATTAATCATTTTTAAAGCGGCAATCAGTTGCATCCGGCAATCGCAGCGCAACGAACCAAGAGCATCGCCAGTCAGACATTCTGAATGGACACGCACCATAATCGGTTTGTCAGAAAAATCTTGCGGATTACCTTTAACGATCGCCACATG
The DNA here is from genome assembly GCA_049644465.1 of Limnothrix sp. Lineage (GTDB taxonomy): Bacteria > Cyanobacteriota > Cyanobacteriia > Cyanobacteriales > MRBY01 > MRBY01. Next base: position 15,060 of record JBARRZ010000001.1, on the reverse strand, counting down.
TTCAGTGCCATCGAGAGTATTGCGATAAGCATAAATCTCAAATTGGCCAAATTCTGTTGGCAGCTTCGTCACAGTTTCGCGATAGACAAACCGGTCATTTTTGAGACGATAGGAAATCAGATCCGCAATGCTAATAATTTTGAGATCAAACTTTTTCGCATAGGTAATTAATTCTGGCAAGCGCGCCATCGAACCATTACTATTTTGAATTTCACAAATGACCCCCGATGAGTGCAAACCCGCCAAACGAGATAAATCAACCGCCGCTTCTGTGTGCCCAGCTCGCTTGAGCACGCCGCCATCTCTAGCCCGTAACGGGAAAATATGACCGGGACGATTGAGATCATCCGGCTGTGTCTTCGAATTGATCGCTACTTGAATCGTACGAGCGCGATCATCGGCGGAAATTCCGGTACTTACGCCAAGGCGCTGATGGGCGTCGATGCTAACGGTAAACGCGGTTTGATTACTGTCGGTGTTTTTGCGCACCATCAGCGGCAAATCTAATTTATCGAGGCGATCGCCAGTCATCGCGAGACAGATCAGCCCCCGCGCTTCCACCGCCATAAAATTAATCATGTCTGGCGTTGCAAACTGCGCCGCACAAATAATATCCCCTTCATTCTCGCGGTTCTCATCGTCCACGACGACAAGCGCACGTCCGGCTTTAATATCGCCTAATGCATCCTCAATCGAGTCAAATTGCCAAGCTGTATCCACGTATTTTTAGAGTGATGAACTGTGATGTTGCTTTAAAATTGCGGTTCTTATTGTAACGTTTTGGCGGATCTACTGTAGCCTAGGCAATCACCTGAGGATCTTCATTTAACAGTTTTTTGAGCAGTGGTTTTTGATTGAGCGGCATTGAAAAAGTGACTGTCGAACCAAGATCTTCACCCATGCTGTAGAACGACACCTTACCGCCGATCGCCTCTACCAATTTTTTCGAAATAGCTAGTCCTAATCCCGTACCACCGTATTTTCTGGTGTGTCCACCCGTCACTTGCGAAAAACTCTTAAAGAGCTTCTCCTGCATATCTAAAGCGACGCCGATGCCTGTATCTTCAACCTTGATTTTTGCCATGCCGGGGAAGGTTTGGTCATGACGATGCACCTCTTTAAATACTAGTTCAACACTAATTGTGACGCCGCCTTCGTTAGTGAACTTGAGGGCATTACTCACGAGATTCAGCAAAATCTGAAATGTACGCTGATAGTTGGAGTAGAGCAGAATATCATCGTAGGTATCAGGGACAATGATCTCCCAAGTCAAGTTTTTAGTTGCGGCTTGGGGACGGGCAAATTTTTCGACGTTTTCAAGGACTTCCGACAAACTAATGGCATCCAAATCGAGATCAACTTTGCCGGACTCAATTTTGGCAATATCGAGAATATCGTTGATTAGGTTCAGTAGATGAATCGCGCTTTTATGGGCTTCTTCGACAAACTCTAATTCTTCTTCTCGGTCATCGGCCATATCGTCGAGAATCAATTTTAAAAAGCCAATAATGCCGTTGAGCGGGGTGCGCAATTCATGGGTTGTGCTGGCGAGAAAATCACTTTTCAAGCGGGAAGCTTCTGTGGCATCTTGGTTGGCTTTTTCAAGTTCGTAGTAGAGGGTTGCGTGACCGATCGCCGTACCTAATTGTTCAGCGAGTTCTTGGGTGAGTTCTTTTTCTCCTTCGCTCCAGTGGCGCGGATTATCACACTGTTGGAGGCAAATGAACCCATTGACTTTGTTTTGATAGAGGGTCGGCACAACAAAGGCTGATCTACTATCGCCGAGGGCTTTGGAAAGGTAATCAACGGTTAGGGCGGCGCGAGATTGTAAGGATTGGGTCAGCAGCGGACTTTCGGGCGATCGCCACTGTACCCCCAAGACAGAATGGATATCTGCGTGACGGTATTCGGCTTCAACTTTAAAACTTTTGAGCTCGTCGTTATAAGACAACAGCAAACAACGGCTAACTTCTAATTCTTTACCTAACCCAACAACAGCTTCTTGTCTGATGGCAACAAGGTCGAGGGTGCTGCGGATATTACGGGCAATTTTGGTCAGTACTTTTTGGTAGGGATCCGGCTGACGCGGCAAGTTAGGTTGTTGGGTTAAGGCTCCGTCGATGGCGGCTAATTGGTGGGCGATCGCCAAAATTTCCTGCGCTTCACCATCCGCTCGTAAAATCGGCGTTAAAGTCAGCTCTAGCGGCAGTGATTGTCCTTGACATTCAAATAAATAAAAAACCTGTTCCGGTAGATGACGGTCTAATACCCGTTCACTGATACCCAGCAGCTTTTCAGGATTGTCCGATAACAGCCATTCAAAAATAGATGTGCCAACAATCTGCGCTGGATCAAGTTTCAGTTCCTCTGCTCGCTGCCAGTAGAAGGACGAACAAATCCCTTGGGAATCTTGAGTCCAAATTAACTCAGCACCCATCGATTTCCAATATTGCAGATGGAGATCATTACGCACTGAAAAAACAAAATCTGAACTCATGTTACTGGCCTGTCCCATGGTGTTTATCGGTATGCTCGGCGAGATCGCTCGTCTTCAAGTCTTGCGGTTCAGCACTCACTGTTATACTCGGCCGGATTATTATTTGTCCACGACTTGAGATTTTGTTAGACAAGGTGCTAATCGCCATTTATTGTTCATGGGCTAATGAATAAAAAAAGCGAGGCGATCGCCGTCGTGGCTCCGTAATCTCGCTACATATTAGTCGTTCCATTCACCCTTGGGCGGAACGGGCGGATTGCGGGTGAAGCGACGCGTGAGTTCATCATCTCTAGTGCGCTCGCCTCTAAGCCATTGCTTAACCGCAGTTTCAATAACTTTGCTAGGGTCGTTCGTTAAATGCCGAATTTGTGCCAAGACATCGGGGTCAAGGTGAACTGATACTTCTGCTTTATCCGGTGGCTGCTGCGCTTCGGGGGAGTTGTTTTCCATAAAAAAACGATAATTTATTACCCCTCACTTTAACAAATTGCGTTCACTCCACAGACGTAAATTGGAGTGTCTTCATCGTCTGTCATCAAGGCTTGATTTTTATTAACGAAATTTCAACTCAGCAACAACTTCAACAGGCTGTGGCGATCGCCTGTAGAGCAGCGAGGTGTGCCGTCGGAAAACCCCGGTCAAACTCAGTCATTTTGACTTCAGTCGCTTGTAACGCTGTTTGGAGAAATTTCATTGCTTCAACGGGTTTGCCTTGCCCACAGAAAAACAGGTCAGCCGCAAAATAACCGTATTCAGGCCAAGTATGAATCGCAATATGGGACTCAGCTAAGGTCGCCGTGGCCGTCACACCATGGGGGCTAAATTGGTGGACACAGAGGTCAATAAGTGTGGCTTCTCCGGCGGCGATCGCCTCTAGAATTGCTTGACGGATCGCCTCAGCATCATTCAGAAGTTCTGCCGGTGAACCCCAACCATCTACCACAAGATGAGTACCCAACTTTTTCATTCTCTTTATCCTTACACTCCAAAGTGAACACTTAAGTCTTTCAGACATAACACAGAAATTCTTTCCCCCAACCAACCCTATCTTGACCTATTTACTTATTTTTTGACCCTTGAAACACCGATCCAACCGAGTAATGTCAAACCCAGACAGGATTAAGCGCACACCACCAACTTGTTATACTGAGCGGATAAAACATATTTGTACCCAACCTAGCACCAGATGCAGCCCACCGACTCCAGCAAATTTACCGAACAAGCTTGGGATGCGATCGTCAAATCACAAGAAGTCGCTCGCCGTTACAGAAACCAAAATCTTGAGGTAGAACACCTTTTACTCTCTTTGCTAGAGCAGGAAGATGGGTTGGCTCAGACTATTTTAAAAAAAGCAACGCTCGATCCGCTGCGCCTCCAGCAACAGCTAGAACGGTTTACGCAACAACAACCGAAATTACTCCGGGGCGACCAGCTTTATTTAGGTCAGCAATTAGATACGCTGCTAGATCGCGCAGAAGCTTGCCGTAATAGTTGGCAAGATGACTATATTTCTGTCGAACATTTTCTGGTGGGTTTTGCTGAAGACGATCGCCTCGGTCGCAAAACATTGCGCAGTTTTAATCTCGACCCACAGGATTTAGAACTAAAAATCAAAGAAGTTCGTCCCACTCAGCAGGAAGCTGAGCCAGCCGGCGGGATTGAAGAAGATCAAGAAGAAACTCGTGGTGGTAGCAGCGCCTTAAATAAGTTTGGGCGAGATCTCACAGAGCAGGCAAAAGATGGCAAACTCGATCCGGTCATTGGGCGAGATGACGAAATTCGGCGGGTAATTCAGGTGTTATCGCGTCGCTCGAAAAATAATCCTGTCTTGATTGGGGAACCGGGTGTCGGTAAAACGGCGATCGCCGAAGGTTTAGCCCAACGAATCGTTAACGGCGATGTCCCCGAATCTTTGAAAAATAGACAGCTCATGTCCCTCGATATGGGATCTCTGATCGCCGGTGCAAAATATCGCGGTGAATTTGAAGCCCGTTTGCGCTCTGTGCTCAAAGAAGTCACCCAGTCCGACGGACAAATTATTCTCTTTATCGACGAAGTGCATACCGTTGTGGGAGCTGGTTCCGCCAACGGTTCTATGGATGCCGGAAATTTGCTGAAGCCAATGTTAGCGCGGGGCGAATTGCGTTGTATCGGTGCAACAACCATCGATGAATTTCGTAAAAATATTGAAAAAGATCCCGCCCTTGAACGGCGTTTTCAGCAAGTACTGATCAAAGAGCCGACAGTAGACGACACTATCTCGATTCTAAGAGGTTTAAAAGAGCGTTACGAAGTTCACCACGGCGTAACCATTAGTGATGCGGCGTTAGTTGCGGCTTGCACACTTTCTAATCGCTACATTACTGAACGTTTTTTGCCAGATAAGGCGATCGATCTCGTTGACGAAGCTGCCGCCAAACTGAAAATGGAGCTTACTTCTAAGCCCGTCGAGCTGGAAAATATCGAGCGTCGTTTGAAGCAATTGGAGATGGAAAAACTATCGCTCCAACGAGAAGCTGAGAATCTTGGTCAGATCCTTGTTGATCAAGATACAAAAGAAAGACTTGAGCGAATTCAAGCGGTTATCAAAGAATTAGAGCCGGAAAAAGAGCATCTCAGTAGCCAATGGGATACAGAGAAATTATTGAGAGATGGAATTAATTCTTTAAAAGAGCAAGAAGAAAAGATCAGATTAGAAATTGATCAAGCAGAGAGAGACTATCAATTGTCCCTTGCCGCTGAGCTTAAATATGGAAAGCTAGCTGAGCTGCAAACCCAATTAGAACGTAAAGAGTCTGAGCTGCTTATTATCCAATCAAGCGATGATGCCCTTCTACAAAAGCAAGTTACAGAATCCGACATTGCGGCGATCGTTTCCGATTGGACTAATATTCCCCTAAATCGTCTGATGGAGTCAGAACGACAAAAGTTGCTCCAACTTGAAGGTCATCTCCATGAGCGGGTGATTGGTCAGCAAGAAGCGGTAGAGGCTGTTTCAGCGGCAATTCGTCGGGCGCGCGCTGGGATGAAAGATCCTAGCCGTCCGATTGGTTCCTTTATGTTTATGGGGCCGACGGGTGTTGGTAAAACTGAATTAGCGCGGGCTTTGGCTGCGTTCCTTTTTGACAGTGAAGAGGCAATGATTCGCCTCGATATGTCGGAATATATGGAGAAGCATTCGGTCTCTCGTTTGGTTGGTGCGCCTCCCGGTTATGTGGGCTATGAGGAAGGGGGACAGTTATCGGAAGCGGTGCGTCGTCGTCCTTATTCGGTGGTGCTTTTGGACGAAGTGGAGAAAGCGCACAAAGATGTGTTTAATATTTTGCTACAAGTCTTGGATGATGGTCGGATTACGGACTCTCAGGGACGCATCGTTGATTTTCGCAATACGATTATTGTGATGACCAGTAATATTGGTAGCGAAGTCATTCTTAATTTGTCGGGTAATGACGAAGATTACGACAAAATGCACAAGAAAGTGATGGGTGCTTTGCGTAAGCATTTCCGGCCTGAATTTTTAAACCGTATTGACGAACAGATTATTTTCCACACGCTCAAGCGCGATGAGCTGCGGCAGATCGTCAAGATACAAATTAAGCGCATTGAGAAATTGCTGGCTGATCAAAAAATTGTTTTGCATCTTACGGATGAAGCGCTGGATCATGTGGTGGAAGCGGGTTATGAGCCAACGTTTGGTGCTCGCCCACTCAAGCGGGCAATTCAGCGGGAACTGGAAAACCCGATCGCCAACAAAATTTTGGAAGCGGACTTTATGGAAGGCGATCGCATCACGGTGCAGTGTGCTGAAGAAAAACTCATTTTTGTTAAAGAAGCTAAGCCAGTTGAAGAGCCAGACGAGGTTTTACCCACAATTGAAGAAGACTCGGAGCAAGTTATGGCAGAAATCGTACCGGATGATTTGCCTGTGCCTCCTGATGTTGATGGGATGGTGGCATCCTCTGTGGATGAAGCTTTGATGCCAAGCAGTGTGGCGATCGCCCCGGCAGAAGATGTAGCTTCAGAAGCTATCGAAACTGAGGTTGTTACTGAAGTTGAGGTGAAGGCAGCGTTGGCAGCAGTTCAAGAGGATGAAGATTTTGAGGCCGGGCAGGATGATGAGTATGCGGCTGAGCTTGATGATGAACTGTTTGAAGCGCAACAGTCTGCTGATGATTTTGAGGATGCTGATGAGTCAATGCCAGAAGTACCCGTGTTAGCTGGAGTTGATCCAGATGAAAATTGGGTGGATTGAGTGGGTTTTCGGGCTAAGGCCAGTAGAAAACTGAATTCTTTGTCGCCAAAATTTTAAGAGAAGGTTTGTGTATTATTTCTCTCAAAACTTATGATGACTCTGGCTCTCAGCCCGAAATTGTATTCGCCGATCACAGGTGGCTGGTGTCTCTAATTGGAGGATGACCAGACATACCAGTTGGGATAGGAATAGACCCAATAACCGGCTTGACCATAATCACCGCACCAATCACCGCCACCCCAGTAGCCATAACTATTAAATGTGCCGTAGGCGTCAACATCGGCTGGACAATTGAGCACTTGTAGGAGTCCTGTGTATCTGCCGTCGGCTGAGGCTGCGATGGGAATATCTTGGTCATTGCTGGCTTCGTTGCCCCAGATGTACCAGTTGGGATAGTTGTAAACCCAGTAGCCTGCCTGACCGTAATCGCCACACCATGCGCCGCCGTCCCAATAGCCATATTCGTTAAAGCTTCCGTAACTGCTTTTGTCTTCTGGGCATTCAAGCACTTGAACTAGGTTTTCGTATTTTCCGTCGATGGAGGAAGAGATTTGCTGGGCTTGAAGGATCGGTGCGCTAGAAAAAAATGTGGTGCTGAGGGCGATCGCTAAGGCAGTTATTTTGCTAGAGAAAGTTTGTAGCATCGTGTTAATGTCCTCAAGAAAGAAATGACTGAGATAGATGTCATTTTTTCCATAATATTCCCTATCATTTCCGCAGAATTATAAGTTTTTGGTTAACCAAATATCCGTTTGTTGACATCGCTAATTTTGTCTTTCTAATCATAAAACGGTGTCACGGATTTTTTTACTCACAGAGGCGATCGCCCACTAAATCACATAGGTAAAATCATCGGCGATCGCGCATAATGCGCCGACATAACAAAATCACTTGTTTTCATAAAACTCATAACATTTGAGCTGTCTCTTGTTCACATCTTAGGTGTCGTGATAGATTGGCGAACACAAACCAAAGTGAGTACAAATGTGTTGGCAAAACCAATTGGACAAGTACTTAGCTGGTACTTTCACCCAAGAAAAACTTGTTAAAACTTAATTCACTGCAAGTAACTTTGGAATTCTAAAACTTGAACTTTTCAGGAATAAAATAATGTTGAAAAAGCTGCTTTGTGTAAGCCTGCTTGCTGCTTCTACTTTCTCCACATGGATTTTGCCTGCTCAAGCCGGAAACTGTCGCTTCTACGACAATGGATATAGCGTTTCTTCAAACTGTGAATTTCCAAGTAAGGGTGGCGTTTTCCAAAATGATGAGTGGGAAATATCGATTGCACGCATTCAGAGCGAAGGATTCGGTTATATTTACAAAAGCCGAGGTAGAACAACAGGAAATTCTTTGTCACTAGAGACTTCAGAAGTTACTGGGACTACCACAAGATCACAATATATTTTCCGCAATGGAAACTATCGATATATCGTAACTATCCAGCCTTCAGACCCTAGCGTTATTCGCTTAGAAGTTCATCAAGGAAATAGGGTGCTTTTAAATCAGCTATTGTATCGCGTTGGCAATGTAGATAATGCTTATCAGCGAATTTTGTTTCCCTAAGCCAACATTAAATAGAAAAAGAGTTTACATGCCTTATCCTAGTCAATGGAAGCGATTTTGCGAATGGAACAGGGTTAATAAAAAAGCCCTTCCTTCTCATATTGATTTACCTGAGATAAACAGATTTGCTGCTAGATATCGTCTTGCTAGTGGTTTTGAAAGTCTTAATGTAAAAGGTTTTCGTCAAGAGTTAACAATAAAAGGCTATGGTGCTACATTAAAAGTCTTTCTCGCTTATACTGCTCTTGAGCAACTACATAAAGCCTCTAAATCAAAGAGACATCTTCATGAGCATTTTGGAAAAGTGCAACCAGACTTAGCGGTAAAGCTAAGAGAAACCCCAAGTATTCTGACTTTTTTGAGCGAACAACTAGAGTCTCGGATGCTCAGACAAAAACTCCAAGAGTTTGTTGAAGAAAAGCATGACGTTTGTCTGTATGTTGCGACTGCGCTGCGTCATGCTTTTAGCCATGGCTTTCTGAGTGTTCATGCAAATAATACGACGCCGCAACAGACTATTATGTTTTGTGAAAATCTTAGTAATATGCTTATTGATCTAGCGGATCGAGAATTTTCAAAAATCACTGAATCTCTTTACAAAGAGATTGATGGCATCCAGTAATCGCCGATCTTGCAGAGGTATTCACATAACCTACTTTTTTGATTTTCTTGTGAAGAGAAAGCGATCGCCGTTTGATTTGAGATTAGTGGCAATTTTGCCTCAATCTTTAGGCGGATGCCAACCTGCTTGCACCCAATAACTCCGAACCTCCAGAGCATCAAAATCACTATCAAGACTCAAAGCCCTCACCGTCGCCCGTCCCGTTGGAGTCTTACCGAGAATAGAAATACCATCCTCAGCCCAAGCAAAATGTTTCGCCCAAACTTGGGTACGTGGGTTGAATAACGCGACAACTTTCTTCGTAACTGGATCGATCGCCTTAATCTTTCCTGCTTTATGACCATTGCAAATAGGACAAGCTAACCAAAGATTCGATTCTTCACTGTTGCCACCTTTGGAAATAGGAATAATATGTTCAATTTCTAGACGTGCCATGACTAACTTTTGAGGACTAAGGCAATAACCACATCGGTTTTTAGCCATATTGCGAACATTGCGATCAACCTCAACCGAAATGTAAGGACGACTCATGAGACAGCATTCAAAGCAGGCATTAATCCACGCATCACCGCAACCTGCATTGCCTTAGCTTTCTGCACCGAACTATGACGGTAAAATTGCATTAATTCATTCAGTTTTTTGATTTCCTGTGCATTAAGCAATCCTTCACTATTTCGAGCTTGCAAATCGCTAAAAATCCTTTGTTGTTGTTCACCCATTTGCAAATTACAAAGCGCAAGAACCTGTTCATCAGGCAATGAATCTATCGGAATCTCATTGATAGTGCGATCAATCCATTCAATCAACATTTCTTCAATTCCTTGATGATTAAGAGCTGCAATTTCCTTAACCTTTTTTACCAAAGGTTCGGAAAGTTCTAAGGTAATAGACTCAGACATATTGCCTCTAGCTTCGTGAAAAATAATAAATTTAATTGATCAACTTACAGTATAACTCCATCGAAATAAGCAAACAGCTCATCATTTTTTGTGAATTTTCTCCAGAAGTTAAATCCGTTTTTGGCAAATAAAAAAAGCCCCTAAATTTCTTCAGAGGCTTTGAAAAATTTGATTATTAGCGAACTTACGCTGTCTGCAATAAACCGCTATGACGTAATAAAGGTTCAGTTTGGGGTTCGCGTCCACGGAATTGCTTGAAGACTTCCATGGGGTGTAAGCTGCCGCCTAAACCGAGAACCGTGTCACGGAATTTTTTGCCGACAGTGGCGATCGCCTGTTCATTTTCCAAGCCGGCCTCCTCGAACGCCGCAAACGCATCAGCACTCAGTACTTCCGCCCATTTGTAGCTGTAATAACCCGCCGCATAACCACCCGCGAAAATATGCCCAAACGCACAGAGAAAAGAATCTTCTGGCAAAGGCGGCATCACTGTTGTGGTCTTGGCGAGGCGATCGCGGATATCTTCCGGGGTTTGATCACCAGTTGGGTCATACTTCCCGTGCAGTTCGATATCCAGCAAACTAAAATGCAACTGACGCAGCATCGTCGAACCACTCATATAGGTGCGGGACGCCAACAGCTTTTGATAATAATGTTCCGGTAACGTCTCGCCAGTTTCGTAATGTTTCGCCATGCCGAAGAGCGTTTCGCGGTGATAGCACCAATTTTCCATAAACTGGCTAGGCAATTCGACAGCGTCCCATTCCACATTATTGATGCCCGCTGCACCGGAGAAATCGACTTGTGTCAGCATATGTTGCAAGCCGTGACCGAACTCGTGAAAGAGCGTTTCCACTTCGCCAAACGTCATCAAACTGGGCTTGTCATCTACTGGCGGCGTCTGATTACAGATTAAATAAGCCACTGGTAAACGCGTATCAACTTTGCCTTCCAGCATAATTTTGGCGCGACCAACACAATCATTCATCCATGCTCCACCACGTTTTTCTGCTGGACGGCTATAGGGATCTAAATAAAAGTTGGCGATCGCCTCACCAGACTCATCCTGAATTTTGAAATAGCGAACATCCTCTTGCCAAATCGGCGCTTCCCCGTCCGCCGCTGTAATCGTCACAGAAAATAACCGTTGCGCTAAACCAAACAGTCCTTCAAGCACTTGCGGTAAAGGAAAATAAGGCCGTAACGCTTCCGCCTTGAAATCAAACTTTGCTTCCCGCTGCTTCTCCGCCCAATAGCTGATATCCCAGTGTTTGAGATCATCCTGTCCAGAAAATGCTTTCAGCTCAACCAATTCCTTTTGAGCCGCATCAAAACTAACATCACACAACTCATTCATGAGTTTTTCGACAGCTGTTACATCCGGTGCCATTTTGCGCGCCAAACTCAAATCTGCAAAATTATCAAATCCAAGAAGCTGGGCTTTCTGCTTGCGCAATTCGAGGATGCGTTTAATATTGTCGTGATTATCCAGTTCGCCGCTAGAAGCTTTAGAGACAGCCGCTTTGTAGATTTTTTCGCGCAATTCACGATTTTCAGCGTACTTGAGAAATGGCAAATAACTAGGATAGTCGAGTGTAATTACCCATGGCCCAGCTTCTGGTGTTGCTTCTTCTTCACCTTCACTGCGGGCAGTCTGAGCAGTTAAGCTGAGCGCACTTTCTGGCAAACCTGCGACATCGGCTTTGTCAGTGAGCTTGAGTTTAAAAGCTTTCGTTGCGTCGAGAACGTTATTCGAAAATTTGGTGGAAAGTTCTGCGAGTTCTAACTGAATTTTGTTAAATTTTTCTTTGGCTTCTCCTTCGAGACTAACGCCAGCAAGCTCGGCATCGCGGAGGGCTGATTCGACAATCCGCTGTTGGGCTGGGGCAAGGTTTGACCACTGTTCACTTTCACGAATCGCCTTGTAGCCTTCGTAGATAGGTCGGCTTTGACTCCAGCGACTAATAAATTTGACGACGTCGGGTTGCATTTTTTCGTAAGCTTCCCGCAGCTCAGGGCTATTTTTGACACTCATCAGATGACCGACAATGCCCCATGTCCACATCAATTTTTCTTCGAGATGGGTTAATGGTTCGATAAAGGCTTCCCATGTGGGATTGAGATTATTTTCGAGAGCGGTGACTTCGGTTTCTAAGGTTTCGAGTAATGTGGCGATCGCCGGTTCTACTTGCTCAGCTTTTACTTGTTCAAAAGGGGGGAGTCCGTGGCCGATTAGGAGGGGATTTTGGCTCATATTTACCTACACTTATTGCGATTTTGATGGTGCTTTATATTATGACAGGAAGTTTTTCTGCCAGTCAGGTAGGGATATCCGAGGGCAAAATCACAATTTACGCTGAACGAACTTGCCTTTGTGGCGATCGCCAATTCACGAAAAGTTCATAAATATAAGGATGTCCAACCGATAGGGTGTATGTTAGCGTTTGAAAAAAATAGCCTATTTAGACGGTGGCGTAGTGTATGTCTCAGGATCTCGATCAGCAAGCATATCAGCTTTATCAGTTAGCGAAAGATCATCCCGATGATGAAAATTTGCAGCTTGCCGCCAATCTCGTCAAAAGCACGCGGCGATCGCGGGGCAGTTTGCAAGGATGGAATCAGCGGTATCGCGGTAACATTAGCGATCTAGGTGAGCAACTTCACAATCAAGAAGACGCTAATATTCAGCTCAAAGCAGAACTTAATGTTCTTAGTCAAGAGTTGCGAGATTTGACCCAACAAAAAATTCGGATGGCGCAGGAACGAGATAAGTTAACTGGTCAACTCCGAGAAATTGAGACTGAAGTTACGATGGCCGTTGCTAAAGTTAAACAAAGCAAAACATTGTACGGTAAGTTTTCAGCACTATGGTCATTTATGAACTCTCTGTTCCTCGATAACGAAGACATGGGAGAATTCGATTACAGCATCGAACCAGATCCAGATAAACCTCAGCTTGGCTCTAGTATTGCTGACGTTCAAAGAAGTTTATTAGACAAATAAAAAGTAAAAATAAATGTCTAGATTTAGCAAAATAATTGACCAATTAGAAGACTTAAACCAGCAAGACCTTAAACATACTGCAAAGGTTTTTGGTATCACCGCAACGCTATATCAAAAGTTGCAAAATATCGCAGCCGAGAAATCACCAGTACAGCAACAGCTTTCTGCTCAAAAAGTCACTCAAGAGCAGTTGACACAACGGTACGGCAGCTATTCTAATGCTTATAACGCATACAAAGAAGCGCATGGAATTAAATGTAGAACAGGTTGGAAATCGCTGTTGCCGCTCGTGCAGAATTTGCCAATGCCAGAGACTTTAGCGGAAAAAGTGACGGTATTGGAAGAAAAGGTTGCGGTGCTTTCAGAAATTTTATTATCAATAGCAAAAGATATTTAGGATTGTTTTGACTGATTGAACAAACCAAGACTGCTCAAATAAAGAGTGCCGACTGAAACAAGAAATAAAATGTAGGCGATCGCCTGAGCTAAATAAAGAGTTTGACGATAACCAAAAAACGTTTTTAAGATAATGCCGGGAAACTTTTTGTCGGGCAATAATTCTGACCAATCCCATAGCTGAATACCTAAAACACAGGATGGTGCGGGTGAAATGCAGAGGGCTTGATACTGAGGTTGAATTTGCGCAAAGATAGCGATTCCTGCATCGATATGTTTGAGGACGCCCATCACTAATCCCGCAATAATTAGTAGTAGGAAAACACCCATAACTTGAAAGAAGACTTTGATGTTAATCCGCACTCCTAATGCAAAGAGTAAAACGCCCATCAGCGTCGCCACGAATAAGCCAGAAACCGCGCCCAAACTAGGCATCAACCAACCGGACTGAAACTGCGCCACGATAAAAATAACGGTTTCAAAACCTTCGCGCAGTACCGCAATAAAAATGAGCCAAAATACCGCCCAGCCGGCGGATTCTGTGGTCTGCAATGCTTGTTGAATCGAGCCTTCTACTTCCGATTTTAAAGACTTGGCTTGGCGTGTCATCCAGATCAACATCCAACTCAGCATGGCGATCGCCACAATTCCGAATCCCCCCTCAAGGATCTGCTTATACACAGGCGCATACAAACTGTCACCCGACGCTACCCCAGAAAGAAGGCCCCACAGTCCCCAACCCACCAAAACACTCGCCGCAACCCCCGCAGCAATACCGCCATAAACCCAAGACTTGAGCTGAGATTGATTTGCTTTATAAAGGCAAGTCAGCACAATTCCCACAACAAGAGCGGCCTCAAACCCTTCCCGGAGGGTAATCACAAAGGTCGGTAACGCTGCACTAATATCCATGGATCCTTAAATTTTTAACGCCATCCGCTGATCCTAAAGGATTTTCTCCCCAGACGCTGCAACGGATTGCGAGTCAGTCTCTACACTCAATTGTCAAGCTAGTGGCGATCGCCGCTCCTATCAAAAAAAAAATTCTTGACAAGCTATTTAGACCATAAAGGAGCTTTGACGCAATAATGCAGTGATTTCGGCACAAACTCACATTGTTCATAACTTTCAGTAAAGATAGCTCTCACGGTAAAAAAGACAGATACACTTTGATTGGTGAGCTTAAGTGTAGTGGCAACGATTACAGACTTAGCTTTTTTACACTTTTCATAACTGACATGACGAATAGTACTCTTCTTAAGCTCTGTATCTGGCTCTGTCAAACTTCCAGTAATCCAATTGGAATATTACAGCAAAAAATATTAATAGAAGCTCTAAAAGGCACACAACTAAAAAATATTCATGTCGATGGTTTTTCGTCACATTATATTGCCCGCGTTGTCGCACCAAATTTGTGGAAATCACTCAGCGAATGCTGTAAACAACGAGTAACTATTCGACGTTTACGAATGGTTTTGACTCGGTACTATGATCAACTCACTTCAGGGGAAAAAGAGGCTGTTGAAGGAGTTGAAACGCTTGTTGATTTGGCTGATTTTGAGGAAGAAGTTACTCAAAAAAAAAAGCTAAATGAGGATGTTGATACTCAAATTGAAATCCCCTCAACTTCTGATGTCTTCTACAATCAGCAACAATTTATCGCGCAACTAACCGCCTTAATAGCGTCGGAGAAGCATTCGCTCATTTTTGTCTATGGTGGCGGTGGCGTTGGCAAAACAGCAACAGTGAGTGAAACACTCCAGCGGTTACCTCAGCAACACCAAAATATTGTGTGGTGTAATTTAGGCGATCGCCTGAGCTTTAC